>JASFOZ010000516.1:0-3003 GCA_050116255.1 Desulfarculaceae bacterium | reverse complement strand
CATACCGAAGCAATGGGTTGGGCGATGACTATCACCTTGATCCAGAAACCGGAAACCAGTCCCAGGCCCATAGTCGTGGCCCCGCCGATGGCTAATACCAAGGCCATGGTGGGTTTAATGCCTAGACGGTCGCTGATCCAACCTGATGAAAGGGCCATGAAGGGGCTGCTGATCCGGGAAACAGCTATCAGTAAGTTAGCTGAGTCCATACTCAGTTTGTGTTCGTTGACCAAATACAGGGGGAGCATGGTAAATACTCCCATGGTGCCCATCACTCCCAAGTTGATCAACACGGACATGATCCAGAAGGCGGGAAGCTTCATGAGCCTGGCCAATGATTTAGCGTCAGGCGGGCGCCCCGGAAACTCACCGCCCCGACCCCAGCGGATGTAACAGAGCCCGAAGCCGAACGAGGCGCATCCGATCGCCATCACGATTCCCCGCCATGACAGAATGGGCATCAGCCAAACCACCACCAAAGGGGCCGCTAACACGGCCAGATTGGGGGCGAGTTCGTGTATGGCCAGAGCCCGCCCCCAGTGGACAGGCCTTGCGATGGTGGTAATGGTGGCGATGCCGGAGGGCAGATATAGGCCGGCTGCCATCCCCATGCATGAAAGTGCGCCGCAGATGATCAGCCGCGAAGGGCTCAGCCCGACCGCCACTAGAGCCAAGCCCATCGTGGCCACGGAGATGATGATGGTACGGCGATGCCTGAGGCGGGCGGCTAAGAAACCAGAGCCGGTCAGGCCGATGAAATAGCCTGTGGTTATAAAAAAGAAAAACGAGCCCGCCTGGGCATGGCTCAGGCCGAGGTCCAATTCCATCTGGGGCAATAGGGGGGCGATTATGGAGCGGGACAGGAAGTTTAAAAGAAAGATGCCGGTTAGAAACAGGATCGGGATCAGCTGGGAGCTGAGGTCATAGTTGTCGTTGGGGCTGAGGGTGGCGCTTTGGGGGGCAGGATGCGGTTCTGGCGTCATTTGTCAAGCCTTGCCCTTTTCGCCGATTCGGCGCAGGTGGTCGTCGATCAACAGGCGGGAGATGGTGCCGGGATTAGGGACAGAGGGCAGATTCTGGGGCAGGAACCAGGCGGCATGTTCCAGTTCTTCGGCGTGGGCCTTGATCTCGCCGCTATCATATTCAGCGGTGAAAGCTATCATCAAAGAATCCGGAAAAGGCCAAGGTTGGGATCCAAAGTAGCGGATATTCTTAACCCTGATACCGGTTTCCTCTTGGACTTCCCGGGCGACGGTCTCTTCCAAGGTCTCGCCCAGCTCAACAAAGCCGGCCAGCACACTGTACATCCCAGGGGGAAAGTGGGGGGCGTGGCCCAAAAGGATCTCCCGGCCCCGGGTAACAGCCACGATGATGGCAGGCGAAAGCCGGGGGTAGCGCACCAAGCCGCAGGCCGGACATTCTTTGGCCCTTTCGTGCTGGCGGTCGATCATTTTCTGGCCGCAGGCGCCGCAAAGCCGGTTATTTTTGTCCCAATTTAAAACCTGCCGCGCCTGCCCGGCCAGGAGGAAAAGCTTGTAATCCAGCTTGTAGAGAAGGCCCCTAAGCCCTTTCCAGGCGTACCCAGGCGGCGGCTGACTATCCTGGCCAACCTCAAGGGTGAAACAGGGTGAGCCCAGGTATTTGCCCAGATAAAGGCTGCGCGCCGAATCAATCCCCAGCCGGGCGAGGTCCCGGATTTGGGGCACGAACCAGTCATTTTCCTGGGACTGAACCAACATCTGGGTGTCTTGGAAGATAAACCAGAAGGCCGGCTCCTCCCAAGTTTTTGGGGGCCTAAAACCTGCTTCAAAGTCGCTTGTCAATGCAGTTCCCTTGTGATTGCTGGCGGCTTGAGCCGGCCTTTGTTTTTCCGACCGGTCAAGAGAACCAGAAACCGGTGAATTATGCAAGGGGGGGAGCCAAATATAACTTTTCCGTGTTATAGTATAGTCGACCCAAAAAAAATCATTTTACACACTCGCTGAAATGGGAGCACCCGCATGGGCAAGCGATCGTCAGCCTGGCTCAGCCTGGCGCTGGCTGCTGTGGCCTTGTTTATAATTGAGGCTCCATCTGTATACGCGCTCACTCCTTGGCAGGGTAGAGTGGTGAACATTATAGACGGGGACTCCTTGATCGTGAGCAACAAGGGAAAGCGGGTCAAGGTGCGGCTGTTGGAGGTCGATTGCCCGGAACGGGCCCAGCCCTTTGGCAGAGAGGCGTCGGGCTTTACCAGGCGTTTGTGCCATGGCAAGCAGGTCTTAATCGAAGACCCCAGGCCGGATAAATACTACCAGGGCCGCATCAGGGCCAAGGTGATACTGACAGACGGCCGGGACTTGGGTATGGAGCTGGTAAAGGAAGGTTTGGCCTGGCGTTATCGTCGGTATTCCCGCAATCCTCTGCTTATGGATCTGGAGGCCCATGCCAAGGCCAAGCGCTTGGGGCTCTGGGCGGATTCCAAGCCGGTGCCTCCCTGGCAATGGCGTAAAAAAAAGCGGCATTCAAGCGCCAAGGCGACGGACCAGTGAGAGGGATGCCAAACTGATTCTATGAGATGATATTCAAGTTTCCGGCGATATAAGGGCCCAAACTCAGCAGGGACCGATGGAACCCAACCGATATCATGAATACATCATCAGCGCCCGCCCTCCCCGATAACAAGCCTCAAAAATGGTGGGTCATGTTCGGAGTCGGCCTGGGGGTGCTCATGGCCACCCTGGACACGAGCATCGTCAACATCTCTCTTCCCACCCTGGTGCAAGAGCTGCATACGGATTTTGCCACGGTGCAATGGGTGGTGGTCAGCTATGTGCTGGTTTTGACCTCCTTGATGCTCAGCGCAGGCCGCATGGGGGATCTCTTCGGCAAAAAGAGGCTCTATATGGGGGGACTCAGCCTTTTTTCCTTGGCCTCTCTGCTATGCGGCTTGGCGCCCAATGTGGACTGGCTCATCGCTTTCCGGGCCTTGCAGGGCTTGGGTGCGGCCGGCTGTCAGGCCTT
>JASFOZ010000515.1:0-3005 GCA_050116255.1 Desulfarculaceae bacterium | reverse complement strand
GGCCTCAGCCCGCTGGTACTGTCTATAGGATTCATCTAAGTTAATCCAGAACAAACCGCCTGGGCAAACAAATTGCCCCGCCTTCCCCCAGGCCCTTACTGAATTCAAGTTCAGTTTTCAAGTCTGAGGCTGGAAAAAAATGAACCCCAGAGGGTGTGGCCAGTCTCTTTATTAATATCAAAACTGCAAAAGGGCGGTAATCACACCTGCCCGGCAGATTCTTGGGCAATGCCCCTGAGGGTTGGACGCCCTACCAATAAAAATGGGCCGGCCCACCAGGCCAACCCATTCATTTCAAACTTGGTGCCGAAGGGGAGACTCGAACTCCCACGGGCATACGCCCACTAGACCCTGAACCTAGCGCGTCTACCAATTCCGCCACTTCGGCAGGTAAACTTGTATTTAATCCGCGCGAAGTCTATAATCGCACCCCAACCTTGTCAAGGCCTTTGTCTAGCGTAGAATAGCTAGTTGGAGGCCGGAAAAAACATGTGGGTGAAGCCGAAATGATTGTTCTCAGAGGGCTGGAAGAGCTCAGGAAAAAGTACCCCAAGCCGGTGGTGACCATCGGCAACTTCGACGGGGTGCACCTGGGGCACCAGTCTCTTTTCGCCAAGGCCAGGGAGCGGGCCCAGGCCATTTCGGGCACCTCCATGGCCATGACCTTTGAGCCCCATCCCATGCGGGTGCTGCGGCCGGCGGTGAACCTGCCTTTGATCACGCCCTTGAGCCAAAAGCTGAGCCTATTGGAGGAATGCGGCGTCCAGGTGGCTGTCTGCGTCCGTTTTGACGAAGATTTCGCCCGCTTAAGCGCCGATGCCTTTGTGGATAAGCTTTTGGTGGCCCGCTTGGGCGCGGTGGAGGTGGTGGTGGGATATGATTTCGCCTTTGGCCGCAAGGGATTGGGGGATTTGGAGCTGCTGCGCAGTAAAGGGGAGCGCCACGGTTTTGTGGTCCATGAGATGGGGCCGGTGATGATTGATGGGCAACCGGTGAGCTCCACCCGGGTGCGGCAGGTGGTGCGCGCCTGCGACCTCGCCGCCGCCCACAGGCTTTTGGGCCGGCATTACCGCATTGCCGGAAAAGTGGTGGCCGGACGGGGCCGGGGGGGGCGTTTGTTGGGGGTCCCCACCGCCAACCTGAGGGTGGAGGACGAGCTCTTACCAGGGGGCGGGGTGTATGCGGTGCTGGTGGAGGTGGACCAGGGAAGGCTCCTGCCGGGCGTCACCAACATAGGCAGCAACCCCACCTTCAGCGACGGCGGGCTGAATGTGGAGACCCATATATTGGATTTCAAGGGCGATCTTTACGGTCAGAATATCGCTATACATTTTGTAGAGCACCTGCGCGGGGAAAAGCGCTTCGGCTCGGTTCAGGAGCTGGCGGACCAGATCGGCATAGACATCAGCAAGGCAAGGCAGATTCTGGCCTCTGGGCAGAAAGGCCGTAAGGCGGCGGTAAATAATCCAGAAAATTAGATGATAGTGCGGGGCGCATTATAAGCGCCTAAGGATTATCTGGTTTTTCCTTCTTGGCTCCGGAGGCGGCAGGATCAACACCCAGCGCTTCTGCGGCCTGGGCCGCATCTTCGGCCTTGGCCAGGGCCTTGGCCAGGCGGCGGGCCGCCCGTCCTGCCTGCTCTTTGGCCTCGAGTACGGCCTTGATGCGGGTCATACGTTCCTCCTCGCTCTGCGAGGGAGAGAAATCTTGCACCTTTTTTAAGGCCTTTTCCACCTCGGCATCCGCAGCCTGAGCCCTCTTTTGCATCTTTTGCAGGCGCTTTTCCGCCGTGGCCAACTCATCCAGGGCGGCGGCCGTCTCTCCGGCAGCCCCATCTTCAGGCTCAGCCTCCAAGTCTATGTCTTTGGCAGCCCGGACCAGGGCGGTAAGGGGCAGACTGGGAAGCAATTTCTCCAAGGGTTCTCCCATGGGGTCGTAAAAGCGGTTTTCTTTCATGCGGAAGGGAAGCAAAACCAGGTCCGCCGAGGCTGCCTCCTCTCCCAAAGACTGATTGCCATCCGGGTCCAGGATCTTTATTTGCGCCTGTATGCGGGCGTCCGCCAGGGTGGAGTGTAAGGTTTCTTCTAATTCTTCTTGCTGGGGCCCGCTGGCATAAGCCAGAACCCTGATGGGTGATTCCTCCCAATCCTGGCTCTTGGAAATCAGGTATGCCAAAAGAAGCATCAAATGCCCGGTGGCCCCCGGTTCCCACCAGACGTCGATGCAGCGGTCCCGGGAGGGAAGGTTCTGCAGGCGATCCCATGAGGATTCCTTAGCATCTAGAATAACCAGGTTGCAGCCCAGGTGGAAGGCAGTACGGAGATTGGTGATGAACAAACCTCCTGCATCTGGAGCGGAGCTGTTCGACATCTTTTGGGGCCAGTTGACCAGCACCAGATTGGGTTTCAAAGGTCCCAGGCCTGAGGCTTGAATCAGGGCGGCGATTCCCTCGGATAGGTCCGGGGCGTTCACGACCAGGGGAAAGGCCTTTAGGCCGGCGCTGGCCAGTTCCTTGCTCAAGGCCTCCAGCGTCTGGCGGCGCCTGCGCCTGATTCCGGCGCCTTCGCCCTCCAAGATACGCACCGCAGTGGTCAAGCCGCTGCCGCCCTCCAGCCAGGCTGAAAATTGCAGCAGCCTTTGCCGCCGCTGTTCATGGTCGCTGAATGCCAGCACGATGGGGCGCCAGTCCCGGGGATGCTCCGCCTCTGAGGCCGCGGCCAACAGATGCTCCCGCGCCTGTTGCAGATGAAAGGAGCGGCGGCTGTCGGCCCAGCGGGCCGGCCCGGCGGTTCGCTTCAGGTACTGGTAGACGGCGGCCAGCAAGGCCAGGGCCATGGCGCCGGCGCTCAAGTCAACCGCCAGCATGACGCCCAGGCAGGCCAGGGAGCCGATGAGGCTCAAGCGGCGGTCGAACCAGCGGAAAGTGGGCCGAAAAGAAGGGCTGGCGGCCCGGGCTTCATAATAAGTGGCGTAATTTAAAAGGCCATAGGAGATCAAAAAGAACA
>JASFOZ010000514.1:0-3013 GCA_050116255.1 Desulfarculaceae bacterium | reverse complement strand
GGCTTTAGACGGTTTGGTGGCCCGGCAAAAACCCTTCTCCGGAACCATGGTCAAGCCTTACAGCGAAGTGCAGATCGGCCTTTACCGTTACCGTGACAGGACTAAGGCCTTGCCGCTTCAAAAAGGAAAACTGCCCGATCCTCTGCGCAAAAAGAAAAAGGACCAAAAAGCCGCTGAGGAAAAGAAGAAAGAGTCTCCCTAGAACCCGGGAGGGGGGAGTTCAGGCCAGAACCGAAGACGGGGGGCCGGACTTGGCCTTGGAACCCGCCGGAGTCAGCTGCTTCAAGCGAATCTCAGACAACAGATCCCGGGCCGCATCCAAACCGGGATTTTTTTCCAGGGTTTGTTTCAGCAGACCTTCGGCCTGCCCCGAGTGACCGACGCCGGCGATAAACCGCGCCACCTCCACCACTAGATACCAGTCTTTGCGCATCAGGCCAAGACGCGCCGCTTTGGCCATATATCGCAGGCTTTCCTTTTCCTCCTTCAGCCGGTAAAGCAGCTTGCCCAGATTGAAATGCAAGCGGCCGGACCTGCTGTCGATTTCCAGCCCGCGCAGATATTCGGACTTGGCCGCTTCATACTGCCCCTTTGCCACCAGATCCAAACCCCGCCGGGTGATCTCATCCACGGTCTGATCCCGGACCGCTTCGGCCTGGGCCGCCACCTCTGCGGCCAAGCCCTCACGGCCAATGGAATCACAGATCTGGCGCAGGGCGGACTGATTGTCCTCATCATTGAAATCCATATTCAAACTGGCGGTGAAAAGCTCCCGGGCCGCCTCCTCCTCACCGGCCTCCAGATAAATCGCCCCCACCTCGCGGTGCAGATGATGGGGGGCAAAAGGCGGTTTTCCGCCCGGCCAGAGGGATCCGTCCTGCATGCGGCCGAACACCTCTGCCGCCTTTTCGGGACTGCCGAAGTGGAGATGCGCCGCTCCGGCCAGCAGCATGGCCTCAGCCGTCTGCACCGCGTCCCCGGAACCGGTCATGGCCTTCTCTAAGGCCTGCAGCGCCTCCTCATAAAGTCCCTGGCCCAGCCTTGCCTTGGCCAGGGCCAGGCTGTTCTTGGCCAGGTTGATTCGCGGCTTAAGGGCAAGGGCCTTGGCATAGGCGGCCTCGGCCTCTGGATACTGGCTCAGTTCATAATGAAGCCTGCCCAGATACTCTTGGCGGGCCGCGTTTTCAGTGCCCTGCCTGCGAAGGGCACCTTGCAGCACCTCCAGGGCCTGCCCCGCATCCCCCTCAGCTTCCAAGGAACGGGCCAAGGCGTCATAGGCCCTGAAGAAGTGAGGATTGGCGGTCAGGGCCTCATAATAAAGCTGGCGCGCCGAATCCACCTGGCCCTTTTGTTCGCGGAGGCGTCCCATCTCCACCTTGGCCAAAAGGGCTTCGGGATCGTTGCCCAATATTTTTTGATAGCAGCGCTCCGCCTCTTCCACGCGTCCCTGCCGGCCCAAAAGCGCGCCCAAGGCGAACAAGGGCCAGCTGAAGCGGGGACGGTTCTGGACCGCAGCCAAAAGCTCTTCCAGGGCCTGCTCCCCATGGCCCCTGACCTCGGCCAAAAGGGCCTTGGCCGTTACCAGGCGCTTTTCCAAAATCAGCTCCAGGCGGCGGTCGATTTTTTGGGGGCTAATAGGCTTGGTGAGATAGGCGTCTTGTTTTTCCTCGGCAGCCTGAATCACCCGCTGGTCCAGGGTCTCGCCGGTGACCATTATGAAAACCAGGTCATTGTGCCTGGGGTCGGAGCGGATACGGTCCAAAAGCTGCAACCCGTCCATGCGCGGCATATTCCAGTCCACCAGGGCCAGATCGCAGGTCCGGTCCTCCATGATCTTCAGGGCCGCTTCGCCATCCGGGGCCCGGTGGATGGTCAAAAAACCGGCCCCGCGCAGGGCTTGGGACAAGAGCAGGCGCATGGTCTGCATGTCGTCGGCCACAATGACCTCGGCACTGCGGTCCTTAAGCCGGTCCAGGCGGGTGATCTCACTTAACAGGGCCTGCTCCCGCTCCTGGCTGTCCTGCGGGGTCAGGCCTTCTGTTGCTGCGCCGGCCATTTACACCTCTTCATCCAAAGGCAGGCGCAAAGTAAAGCGGGCTCCGCCTTGGGCAAGGTTTTCATAGGAGACCTCGCCGCCCAAGAGCCATGCCGCCCGGCGGCTGAAATAGAGGCCCAAACCAGTGGAGCCCTTGGTGTTGTTGCCTTGGGTGTAGCGCTCGAATATGCTTTCGCCGAGGTTCTGATCCACACCGGGGCCGCTGTCGATGACATCCACCTGGGCCCATGGTCCCAGGCTTGAGACCTCAACCTCGATCTTGCCTCCTCCTCCCTCCTCAGGGGAGGAGAACTTAAGGGCATTGAACAGAAGATTGACCACGATGCGCTCCACCAAATCCTCGTCCACCATTACCCGGGGATTGCTGTTAGGCCTGATTTCCACCTCCACCTGGTTCACCAGGCTGACGCCGGCCAGGCCGGCAGCGGCCTCCTGGACCAGTTGGGCAAGATCGGCCTGGGTCTGGTTCAGGGAAAGCTGAAGCGCATCCATGCGGTTTAAATCCAGCAGGTTGGTGATTCGGCGCCACAGGAGTTCAAGGTCGCTCTCGGCCAAGGCCAGGTAACGGTCATGCTGATCCGGGTCCAACTCCCCTCCCGGCCCCAGGAGCTTTAGAATCTCCTTCACCCCTGTGACCGGCGCCTTCATGTCGTGGAAGATCATGTATAGAAGATCGTCCTTGGTCTTCTGGGCGTGGCTGAGCTCCCGGTAGGCGGCTTCCAGGCGGCTGTGCAAGGCGCTGAAATTGACCAAGCGGGTCACCTGGTCTGCAAATCCCTGGGCCAAGGCCAGGTCTGATTCGTCAAAATGAGGGGACCCCACCTTGTCGGAAAGGTTCAACACCCCGACCGTCTGGCCGCCTTCTTTCAAAGGCAGGCTGATCAGCGAACCGGTGCGGTAGGAGCTTTGGTCACCGTTGCGGCTGACCCGGGCGTAGTTTGAATCGTCCACGTCCTT
>JASFOZ010000513.1:0-3030 GCA_050116255.1 Desulfarculaceae bacterium | reverse complement strand
TTGGTTACCTACTTCCCATTCTCGAAAGCCCTGCTTAAACACACTAATGCAGCTGCTGAAACTGATCTCCCGTCTTGATAGAGAATTTTCTCCCAGGCCCCGTTTTGCCAGGCTGCATTTTTTACCTCAAAAAGAAGGGGCAGGAGGGAGGATGCTCCTTGTCTGAATAGCAACAGCTATGCCAGAAAAGGAGCTAATTATATTTATATAATATATATAGATAGTTAACAGAATAAGTCCCATTGAAGCACATCGTAGAAATCCCCTGATTTTAAGGGAAATGTCCCGAAAACCTGGAATTCGTCCGGATTTTTAGGATTATTTTCCAGTCGTTTTGGATAAACCCGGGCCAGCCGGAAGTCATATTAGCCTAACTTATCTTCTTTGTCCGGCCGGGCATGGTCTTACATCGCTGGCCATGGGAGCTTGGATAACTGAATAAAATAATTAGCCTCCCTGGGCGGGGGTGTCTAATTTTCCGTGTAACACTTTTCTGTTAACATGGTTCTTCCAAAGAAAAGTGTTGCCCGAGGAGGGCGTTTTCCTGCTCGGCAGCCCTGCACCATTTGATTTTGTAAGTTACTGGAAACATTTTCTTTGGAAGAACCATGGGACCCCTGAGTATGGGCTGGTTTTCGCCCTGGTCAAGGCTGAAACCCTCTGGGCGCGTACGCGGCCTTGACAAGGGCGAAAACAGCCATATCCACACACAATATGACACATCCCCCTGGGCCCAAAACCTTGGGGCAGCCCTAAAGCAGTTATTTCATGTCCAGCACCTTTATCAGATTGGTGGTGCCCGGAATCCCCACTGGTGCGCCGGCGGTTATCACCAGGCGGTCACCCGCCCGGGCCAAATCCCAGCGCTGAGCCTCGGCCTCGGCCACGGCAAACATCTCATCAGAATGATCATATTTAGGGGTCAGCACTGGGATGACGCCCCAGGACAGGCTCAGTTGCCGCTGGACCTGGGGGTCGGTGGTGAGGGCGAAAAGGGGCACAGGCGGACGGAAGCGGCTTACCAGGCGGGCGGTGCTGCCTGAGCTGGTGCCGGCCACCAGGGCGGCCGCCTTAAGATCCTGCGCCAACATGCAGGCCGCCCGGGATTTGGCGCCCTCGGTGGCGGGCACCAGCTCCGGCACCTGGTCGCCGGGCAGGGGCATGCCCAATAGAGATTGTTCCGTGACCAAGGCGATGCGGTCCAGCATGGATACGGCCTCCACCGGATAGGAACCCACCGCGGTTTCATCAGAGAGCATCAGGGCGTCGGTGCCGTCCAGGACCGCATTGGCGGCGTCGTTGGCCTCGGCCCGGGTGGGGCGAGGGCTGTCCACCATGGACCGCAGCATCTGGGTGGCGGTTATCACCGGTTTTCCCTCCCGCCGGGCCAGGCTGATAATGCGCTTTTGGATGAGAGGCACCTCTTCCAGGCGCATCTCCACCCCCAGGTCTCCCCGGGCCACCATCACTCCATCCACCTGGGCCAGGATGGCCTCCAGCCGCTGCACCGCCTGGGGTTTTTCGATCTTGGCTATGAGCAAGGGGGAGTTATCCACTTGATTGAGGATATCGCGCACCTGTTGCAGGTCTCTTTCATGGCGTATAAAAGACAGCGCCACAAAGTCAACCCCCTCATCGAGGCCCACCTCCAGATCCCTTTGGTCCTTTTCCGTGAAAGAGGGCACTCTCAGGTTGCTGGTGGGCAGGTTGACTCCCTTGCCCGTGGAGATATCCCCCCCCACCAGCACCTGGCAGCGCACTTTGGCCCCCTCCGTGGCCTGGACCTTGAGTTCCACCAGGCCGTCCGCCAAGAGGATTCTGTCTTCAGGGGCCACGTCCTCGGCCAGGTGGTCGTAGCGCACCGGCAGGACTTGGTCCTGGGTTTGTTCTTCCCCGGCGGTCAACACCACTTCCTGGCCCGACTCCAGGGTGATCTCCTCCTGGTTCAGGCGGCCCAGGCGGATTTTGGGCCCGCCCAGGTCCTGGAGGATGCCGATGGTGCGCCCCATATCTCCGGCTATCCTGCGCACCAGCTTTATGCTGCGGCGATGGCTTTGGTGGTCGCCGTGGGAGAAGTTAAGCCGGACCACGTTGATGCCGGCCTCTATAAGGGCGCGGATTTTTTCGGCGGAATCGGTGGCCGGACCCAGGGTGGCCACGATCTTGGTGCGGCGGAGCATAATATCCCTCCCGGCAGCCAGAAGGCTGACTGCCTTCCTTATTATTAGAATCCCCATTGTACCGGGGGAAGGTCAAGCCCTGAGGGCGATTAGGCGGCTTTTTGGAGGCGGCCCGGGCTGCGGGCTCAGGGATGCAGCGCCTAGGGCCGGTAAGTTATGCCTGTGATTTCATCCCGGGAAAAATCGAACAAGGTCTTCTGTTGTCCTGCCATCATTACCTTGACCAGGGGGCTTGGTTCCACCCGGCCGAACACGGCCGCCGCTACTGCACGCTGCTTAAACGAGTCCAAGACCTCCTGAATATGGGCTGGGGGAACCGCCAGTATAAAACCATAGCTCTGGAAACAAAGCAGCCAATCCTTAAGCTCCAGGCCGGGCGGCGCCGGGATGGAGTCAAGGTCAACAGCAGCGCCGCATCCGGAGTTTTCCATCATTATGGCCGTGGTGCCCAAAAGCCCGGCATTGGATATGTCCTTGCAGGCCTGGACCCAGCCGGACTCGGCGATATGGGGCAAAACCTCCAGCCGGTTCAGCAGTTCCGCCGTGGTCTTGCCGGAGTTGGCGTCCCAGCTCACCACGGACTTGCATCCGGCCCGGCCCTGCAGGTCCACCCCCACCACCAGGGCGTCGCCGGGGCGGGCCAAATGACTGCGCATCAGCTGGCGGGCTCGGCCCAAGATGGCCACCGACAAGGCCGGGTGCTGAGGCGGGGCGTCGGGGTGCAGGTGTCCGCCCACCATGGGCACATTCAGTTTGGTACATCCCTTTTTTATGCCCGCCACGATCTGGGCCCGCTGCTCATCGTCCCCGCTGGCCAGCACGTTGACCATGGCCAAAGGGCGGCCCCCCA
>JASFOZ010000512.1:0-3042 GCA_050116255.1 Desulfarculaceae bacterium | reverse complement strand
AGGGTCATCTGGTTCCAAGAAAAAATTTGATTGCCTGGATAGGGAAACCAGGTTGACGGGAAGGATGCTAATTTTGTATACAAAAATTGTATACAAAATTACTGGAAGTACACTGTTTGCAAGATTCATTAACGCGCAGTCCGGGGGGCGGCGCCTGATCAAGCCCGCTTTAGCCAAAGGAGGGTGACATGGCTCGATTAGCACGTGTGGGAATCAGCTTGCTGTTGGTGACAACCTTGGTAGCATGGGGCAGCGTGAGCCTGGCCTCAGGGGCTAAGTTTACCGCCCGCTACGCAACCCAGTTGTCAAAGACTTTCCACCTCACCGAGTCGGACTACAAGTTCGCCGAGTTGGTGTCCCAAAAGACCGGCGGCCGTCTCAAGGTAGAGGTATTTCCAGCGGGCCAGCTTTTTAAGGGGCGCTCCATTGTAAAGGCGGTGACCGACGGCGCCCTGCAAATGGGCATCATCTACTCCGGAGCCTGGAACGGCCAGTTGCCCTACATAGACATCTTTGATGTGCCCTTTGTGTTCAAGTCCATGGCCGAGATTCACAAGGCCGTGACCGGACCCCTGGGCCAGAAGATGAGCAAGGACATGGAAAAATACGGGGCCAAGCTTTTGTATGTGGGCTACTACGGCCGCAGCTTCGAGCTGGCCAACCGCATTCGTCCCCTAAAAACCATGGCCGACTTCAAGGGCCTGAAGATGCGCTGCAATCTTCCCATGGCCGTGGCCGCCCTGAAAGCCCTGGGGGCTGCTCCGGTAAAGATGTCTTCCAGCGAGGTCTACATGGCCCTGCAGCGCAAGACCATAGACGGCGTGGCCTCGGGCACTCAGTCCATAGTCAAGCGCAAGTGGAACGAGACCTGCAAGTACCTGACCAACACCAACGGCTGTTTCTCGCCCTGGCCGGTGACGGTCAACCTCAAGTTTTGGAAATCGCTTCCTGCTGACATCCAAAAGGCGGTCATGGAGGCAGGGGCCCAGGTGAGCAAGATGAGCCTGGACCGGGCCGAGAAAGAGGACGCCGCCTCTTTAAAGGCCGCTGCCAGAAGCATGAAAATTTTCGCCCTCAAGGGCGAATGGGCCAAGGCCCGCGAGGGCGGCCTGGCGGCCTGGAAAAAGCGGATAGGCGGCGATCAAGCGGCCTCGATTTTAAAGATGATCGGTCAATAGGCATAAACCTGAGCTGAACTAATTACGTCCCGGCCGGCCCGGATTGAAACCGGGCCGGCCGGACTAGAGAATAATTTGCCGCAGAATCAATCCCCAAACTCCGAGACCACCCGGCCTTTGCCGCCGGGCCTGGCCGTTTTTGACCTGGCCGTGGAGAAGGCGGTCACCTGGGCCGCCCGCCTGGCCGGGCTGATGCTGTTGGCGGTGGGGCTATTTGTCTTTTACGAGGTGGTCTGCCGCTACGTATTCGATTCACCCACCCTCTGGGTGATGGACTACTCCATATACCTGGTGATGTGGGCCGTGTTCCTGGGGGCGGCCTATACCATGCGCACCCACGGCCATGTCCTGGTGGACGTGCTGGTGGCCAAGCTCTCTCCTCCCTTGCGCCGGGGCTTTGCCCTGGGGGTGCATGTTCTGGTCTTGGCCTTTTCTCTGTGCCTGCTGGCGGCGGGGGTGCGCTCCAATATTATCGCCTATCAGATGAACGAACTCACTTTATCAGCCCTGTACATTCCCCTTTGGTACCCCATGAGTTCTATTCCCATAGGTTTTGCCTTGGTGGCTTTGGAGGAGATAGCAGCCTTGGCCAAGCTGTTGCGAGTGCCGGGGCAGGGGGAAAGTGAGGAAATAGCGTGACCGCGGCCATCTTCATAGCGGTTTCGCTGATGCTGGTGGTGGGCATGCCCGTGGCCTTTGCCCTGGGAGTGGTGGGGCTGGGCGGCCTGTTCGCCCTGGAAGGTGCGGGCGCCTTCTTCGGCGTTCCCATGATCGCCTATGAAAGCCTGCACTCCTTCACCCTCACCGCCATTCCTTTGTTCATTTTGATGGCCAACATCCTCATCCATTCCCGTATAAGTGAGGACCTTTACCGGCTGATCCACAAGTTTGTGGGGCATCTGCCCGGCGGCCTGGGTATTGCCACGGTGCTCTTCTGCGCCGGCTTTTCCGCCATAAGCGGCTCTTCAGTGGCCACGGCGGCCACAGTGGGCATGTTGGCCATGCCCGAGATGCTGCAAGCGGGCTATGACCGCCGCTTCACCTACGGACTGGTGGCCGCAGGGGGAACCCTGGGTATCCTGATTCCGCCCAGCCTATCCATGATCCTCTATGGGGCCCTAACCGACGTGTCCGTGGGCGATCTCTTCATAGCCGGCATCATTCCCGGCCTATTGCTCACAGGCCTGTTCGTGGCCTATACCGTGGTCCATGCCCGTAATAAAGGCTATATCCGCAACCGTCCGGCCTCCTGGAACGAGCGCCGCACCGCCTTGCGGCGGGCTTCCTGGGGTATGATCCTGCCGCCTTTGGTGGTGGGGGGCATCTATCTGGGCTGGTTCACTCCCACTGAGGCGGCAGGAGTGGGTGTGGTCTACAGCCTGGCGGCCAGCCTGTTGTCAGGCCGCCTGGGTGTAAAGGACCTGATGCCGGTGCTGCTTTCCACTCTGCGCACCACCGCCATGGTGCTTACCATCATCGTGGGGGCCATCATCTTCGGACATGTGGTGACCATGTTGCAGGTGCCCCAACGCATGATCGACTTCCTGGGCGAGTTGGGCGTACCCCCCTGGCAGTTCATAGTTCTGGTCTGCCTGGTCTTCATCTTCCTGGGGGATTTCTTGGAGGTGGTCTCCATAACCATCATCACCCTGCCCATAATCTTTCCCATCCTACTGGCGCTCAAGATCGATCCGGTTTGGTTCGCGGTGATCATGACCATCAACATGGAGTTCGCTCTGATCACGCCGCCGGTGGGCCTGAACCTGTTCGTGATCAAGGGCGTGGCTGATGACGCCAGCCTTTTCGAGGTATTCAGGGGCACGGTTCCTTTCATGCTCCTGATGCTGGCCACCCTGATCCTGGT
>JASFOZ010000511.1:0-3049 GCA_050116255.1 Desulfarculaceae bacterium | reverse complement strand
AAAAATGCCACCCCAGGCAACATTTTTCTTTGGAAGAACCATTTGAAGAAAGCTTTATACGGAAAAACAGAAACTTTTACCTCTGGGATCATGGAAGGGCATAGTTATCAATGCGGTCAGCCCCACAGCAGGATCACCGCCGAGCCCGCCACCATCAAGACCCCGGCCAGCAGATGCTGGAGCAGACGTTTTTCCCCTAAAAACCAGGCTCCATACACAATGGCCAATAAGAGGCTGAGCCTCTTTATTGAAAGCATGTAGGCGGCCTGGATCAGGCTGATCGCCCAAAAATGACACGTCAGCATGGCGGCCATGCAAAGACCCACCCCCAAAAGGGCCCAGGGACGGCGCAGCCAAAGCCAACCCCAGCGGCCTGTGACCAAGAGGGCCAAGGATAGGGAGCCGGCCCAAAGCAGGGGGTAAACCGAGGCCACGAACCAGGCGCTGGAATGACCCACCGCCTTGCGGCCCAGAACCCCGGTGTAGGCATACAGGGCGCCCACCACCAGCATTCTCCAGGAGCCGGGCTCGCGCATTACAGCCAAAAAGGGGCCAGCCCAACTGCGCCGCGCCAGATGCAGATTGAGGCCGTAGGCGCCGGCCGCCAAAAGCCCGATCCCCAACAGACCCAGAACAGTGGGCGACTCTCCCAGAATGAAAAAACCGGTGAATACGGCAAAAAGAGGGGTAAAAGCCAAAAAGGGCTGAGTCAAGGCCAGCGGAGATAGTTGGATGGCCTGCATGTAGAGAAAGGTCGCCAAAACTTCTGCAGGCAGGGCCGCCCCCACAGCCAGGTAAAAACCAGGCTCCACCTGGGCCGGAGGGCAAAAGTACCAGAGGAGAAAGCAAAAAGGCACCAGGGGCGTCATACGCACCAACACCACCTGGGCCAGGGGCAGGTCCGAAAAATGGCGTTTTATTAAAAAATCGGCGCTGGCCCAAAAAAAGGCCGAAACCAAGGCCAGGAAAAACCAGATCATGGTTTCTGCCGGGACAGGAAGGCCTGCAATTGACTTCGGTCGGGCAGGGCGCTGCGACCGCCCAGGCTGGTGACCGAGATGGCTGCGACCGCTGCCGCCGTGGCCAAAGCTTGTGAGGGGGTCTGACCCAACAACAGGGCATGCACCATACCGGCGTGGAAAACGTCTCCAGCGCCGGTGGTGTCCACCGCGGTTACGGCAAATCCGGGATGCTCAAAAAGGTTGCCTTCTACTATCATCTCGGCGCCCTGGGGCCCCTTGGTGCGCCCTGCCCAGAGGGGTCCCAGGGCGGCCATTTGGCGCAGGGCCTTCCCCGGATCAGAGGTTCCGGTCAAACGCTGGGCGAAATCCGAGCACCCCACCACCACCTGACACATGCCCACCAGCTTCTCGGTGCCGGGGTAGACTTTCTCCCCATCCAGGCTTACCAGCACCCCGTGCTTACGGGCGATGCGGGCAGCCTCCAGGTTGGCCTCCAAAAAGTGGCCGTCCAGATGCAGAACCCGGCTGGAGGCGATTAAATCAGGGTCCAGGTCTTCCGGCTCCAGGCGGCAGGACTCATCCCGGTGCCAGATAATGGTGCGCTCGCCGCCCTTCTCCTCCACCAAGATAAAGGCCTGTTGGCTGGTGCTCCCCGGCTTGGTGATCAGGCCGGCGGGGTTCACTCTGAACTCCTCCAGCCAGGGCCGGGCCTGCCTGCCGGGACCGTCATCACCGCAGACCCCGGCATAGGCAACCCGGTGGCCCAAGCGGGCCAGGCAGCAGGACGCGGTGGCGGCTTGGCCCCCGCCGCAGGTGACCAGTTTACTGACCTGTAGTTTGGCGCCACGGTCGGGGAACTTGGGTATCAGGCAAAGATGGTCGCAGGCGTTGAGGCCCACACACAGGGCGTCGTAGGGCCTATTATCCGAGGGGGGCCTCAGCCCGGCCGGGGACACGGCCGCTCTTACTCCTTGGGCAGCACCCGCACCGGCACTACGCCCTCCAGGGCCTGGGCGAACCTGTCCGCATCCGACTGGTCGCCCACGATGGCCCCGTAATGCATGGGGATGGCCAGCTTGGGCGATATGGCCTTGGCCGCCTCCACCGCCTGCTCGGCGGTCATGACGTAGGTGCCGGAGACCGGCAGAAGGGCGATATCAGTCTTCAGCCCCTCCATCTCGGGAATATGATCGGTGTCGCCCGCGTGGTAGATGCTCACCCCGTCTACGCTGATTAGAAAGCCCAGCCATTGGTTGGCCTTGGGGTGAAAATCCTTATCAGTGTTGTAGGCGGGCAGGGCCTGAATCTTGACACCGGCCACATCCAAGGTCTGGCCCGGCGCCAATGCAAGTACCTGGCCCGAGAGCTTGGCGGCGCTGTTGGCCTCGGTGATGATGACGGTGTCTGGTCCCTGGATCTTGGCCACATCCTCGGGCGAACAATGATCAAAGTGATCATGGCTTACCAGAATCAAGCTGGCCGGAGGTCCTGGGGAAATTTGAAAGGGGTCAAAATAGACCGGCCCTTGGGGACGGTCCAGGCGAAAGGCGTCGTGACCCAACCAGTGAAGCCGGTCCACTATCTGGTCGATGGCGGCTTGATCAGCCATTTGCTTCCTCCCTCATCATCCTGAAGCCGGCCCGCCGCCGGTTTTTACCCGGCGCCGGACCGCAGCAGCACGGGTCTGAGCTATTTTTCAGCCAATACCACGCGATGATTAACCAGGGACATGGATTTTATGTCGGCCTTGATAACCTTCTGCTCCCCGTAGATGGAAACCAGCCTTAGTTGTCCGCCTTCCTGGGGCTCTATTAGGTCCACATCAGCCAGAAGCAGCTGTTCCTGGCCTTCTTCATCCACTATATACGCGGTTGCCTCACACATTGTCTATCATCTCCCTAAGACGTACGGTGACAATCTGTTCCACCAGGTGGGGCAGGGGCTCGTGCTTCACGCCCACCACCTCCACATTCTCCTGGGTCAAGGGTAGTAGAAACTTGCGCGCCGGGCTGGAGGCCACCGCTGCCGCCATGGTTGGCGTAACCTCTCCCATCATGGCATCGGTCAACACTATACCGATGGGGCCT
>JASFOZ010000510.1:0-3053 GCA_050116255.1 Desulfarculaceae bacterium | reverse complement strand
GGGACTATTTCCTGAACCAAGAGAAGGAAGCGGTTAAATCCGTCTTGACGGTGGCTGGTTTCAGCTTTAGCGGACAGGCCCAGAACATGGGGCTCGGCTTTGCCAAACTCAGGGATTGGGACCTGCGCCAGCGGCCTGATCTCAAGGTCAAGGCGGTGGCCGGCCGGGCCATGCGGCATTTCTCCCGGATAAAAAACGCCATGGTCTTCGCCTTCCCGCCGCCGGCGGTGATCGAGCTGGGCCACGCCACCGGCTTTGATTTCCAGCTCCAGGACCGTGGCGGCATGGGCCACGCCAAACTGATGCAGGCCCGCAACCAGCTTTTGGGCATGGCGGCCAGGGATTCCAGGCTGACCAGGGTCAGGCCCAACGGCATGGAAGACGTGGCCGAGTACCTGTTGGAGGTGGACTGGGAAAGGGCCGGCGCCCTGGGGATTCCCATTACCTCCATTCACAACACCGTGGCGGCGGCCTTTGGCAGCGCCTATGTCAACGACTTCATCCAGTCAGGGCGGGTAAAGCGGGTCTACGTGCAGGCGGACACCCCCTACCGCATGCTGCCCCGGGACCTGGAGAAGCTCTATGTGCGCAACAGCCAGGGCAAGATGGTCCCCTTCACCTCATTCGCCAGCGGCCGCTGGGCCTATGGCTCGCCCCGGCTGGAACGGTACAATGGGTTTCCCTCCATCAACATCCAGGGCGAACCCGCAGCGGGAGTGAGCTCCGGCGAGGCCATGCAGATCATGGAGGACCTGACCGCCAAGCTGCCCCAGGGGATCGGCTATGCCTGGACCGGACTCTCCTACCAGGAGCGCATGGCCTCGACCCAGGCCCCGCTTTTGTACGCCTTCTCCGCCTTTGTCATCTTCCTCTGCCTGGCCGCCCTGTATGAAAGCTGGCCCATTCCCCTGGCCATCCTGCTGGCAATGCCTTTGGGGGTTATCGGCGGGGTGATCGCCACCAGTATGGAGGGCATGCCCAATGACGTCTATTTCCAAATCGGAATCCTGACCATCCTCGGCTTGACCACCAAGAACGCCATTTTGATCGTGCAGTTCGCCAAGGCCAAGGTGGAAGAGGGTATGAGGCTCATACCAGCCACCCTGGAAGGGGCCCGCTTAAGACTGCGGCCCATTATCATGACCTCCCTGGCCTTCGGCTTCGGGGTGCTGCCCCTGGCCCTGGCCAGCGGGGCCGGAGCCGGCGCCCAAAGAGGCATCGGCGTCGGGGTGCTGGGGGGTATGTTCACCTCCACCTTCCTGGTGATCTTCTTCGCGCCTCTGTTCTATGTCCTGATCTACCGGCTGTTGGGCAAGCGCCGCAAAACCGCGTCTGCGCCCAATGGGGATTCGATGCCGGCCGGGGGCCGGGACGCCGTGTAAAGGCGAAACTATCAGGCCCAAGGGTTTGCCGGGCCTTGTGCCCGGCACCCCAGGGCTCCATCCCAACCGGGTTTGCCAAGAGATCAAGAGGGCCATACTGCGGCACAGCCTGGTTTATCCCGCCCCTGGCTGCCTGTGAACGGCGGGCCTACGCCCGAGGAATCCGGCTGCTGCTTTGATCTAGGTATAACCCCGGCAAATCCCGTAACGCCGCTGACCCCGCCTTCTTGAAACCACTGCTTTAATTCCGCGCTTTAGTTGATATTGCCGCCTTAGGGGAAATATTAATTTTGCCTTGACAGTCCCTTGGCGAAAATTGTACCGTTCTATTACACAGAACGTCGTTCGGTAATACAGAACAATTGTATTGTAGAACATTCGATATTGCAGAACCTATGGAGGCGGGCGCTGTGAGCGTCAAATCAGTCGAGCGGGCTATAGCCCTTTTGGATCTGTTTTCACGCGAGAAATCGTCTCTGAGCATCACTGAGATAGCAGCCCGTTTGGGCATGTCCAAATCAGCCGCCCACAGCCTCGCGGCCACCCTGGTTCAGGGCAGATTTCTGCAACAATACCCTGAGAGCCGAAAGTACTGCCTGGGGTTGAAGAACCTGGAACTGGGCATGATCCAGCCCGATGTGTTGGGCATACACCAAAAGGCCGCGGGTCCGGCGCGGGCCTTGACCAGAAAAACCGAAATGACCTGCCATTTGGCCCTTTGGGACGGCATTGCCATCTACTTGACCCATTCCTCCACGTTTCCGGCCGCGCGGCCGGTCCTTTTCGGGCTTTTAGGGCCCAGACTGCCCGCATATGCCACCGGCCTGGGCAAGGCGGTTCTGGCCTGCCTCAGTCAGGAGGATCTGGAGGATTATCTGGCTTCTGTGGAGATGATCCCCCAAACCCCGTCCACTGTGGCTGAGCCGTCAAAGCTGAAAAAGCAACTTGCACAGGCCCGGCGCCTGGGCGTGGTCATGGAAAAAGAGGAGATGGTGGTGGGTGCGGCTAGTCAGGCTGCTCCCTTTTTTAATGAAAGCGCCCAGGTCATCGGCGCGGTGAGTTTATTCAGCACGGCCGACCGCATAACCCGGAGCGCCAAAAAAAAGGATTTTGTGCAGGCTTTGCTGGAAACCTCTTATGAGATTTCGAGCTTATACGGATGCGCTCCCGACCGCATGAGTCTGACCGGGCGGGGCGGGCTTTAAGGGATCTGTTTCCATCCTTGGTCGATCCAGGGGTGGATGAACTCTTGAATCCAAAAAATGAAGATTATGCTCCCCCGGGCAGCCGGGTACCCCGTGGACTGGCGATGTGAACCGGAGAAGTGAACTGTAGAAATCGACTGGAGAAGTGAACTGGAGAAATAGATGAGCAGGGAAGATGCAATAAAGCGGGCAACACACTTTTTTGACAGCGGCGAGTTCTTTGAGGTCCTTTCCCGGCGGGTGGCCATAGCCACGGAAAGCCAGGTTGAAGATAGAGCCTCTGAAATTGATTCGTATCTAAGCCAAGAAATGATCCCCTCCTTACAAGGCATGGGCTTTGCGTGCGAGATCCTGTCAAATCCGGTTATTCCCCGGCTGCCCATGCTGGCTGCAGAGCGGATCGAAGCCCCCGGACTCCTCACCTTGCTCACCTATGGTCACGGCGATGTGGTGCGGGGCTTGGATG
>JASFOZ010000509.1:0-3074 GCA_050116255.1 Desulfarculaceae bacterium | reverse complement strand
CCTCCGCCATGAACAGCCCCTTAAGCAGTCCGAACTCGCCGCATTCAAGGCCTTGATTAAACGCCGCCGCCAACATGAACCCATGGCCTATATTCTGGGTGTTAAAGAGTTCTACGGGCTGAGCTTCGCCGTGGGTCCGGGAGTGCTGATCCCCCGGCCCGAGACCGAGCACCTGGTGGAGGAGGCCCTAAAGCGCCTGGCCCAGGAGGCGCCGGCGCGGGTCTTGGATTTATGCACCGGTTGCGGCGCCGTGGCCCTGGCCCTGGCCAAACAGCGGCCCCTGCTCCAGGTGCTGGGGGTGGACATCTCCGGCGAGGCCTTGGCTTATGCCCGCCGCAATGCCGCCGCCATGGGGCTGGAGGAGAGGGCCGATTGGCGGCAGGGCGACCTGTACGATCCCGTGGCGGCGGCAGGGGGCTTTTTTGATGTCATCACCGCCAACCCGCCCTATGTTGCCGAAGAGGATTGGCCGGGGCTGCCTCCAGAGGTCCGGGAGTTTGAACCCCGTCAGGCCTTGGACGGAGGACCTGGAGGTTTGGAGGCGGTAAGGGCCATTATTCAGGGGGCCAGAGCTTTTCTAAGACCCCAAGGTTGGCTTATGATTGAGCTGGGCATGGGGCAGGCGCCGGCGGCGGCGTCTTTGGCCCAGGATGCCGGCATTTATGAGAGCGTGCATACAGCCCCGGACCTGGCCGGTATCGAACGGGTGCTGGTTTGTCAAAGGGGAGACTATGGATAAGCTGGTGTTGGAAGGGGGCCGGCCCCTGGTGGGACGAATCGCTATAAGCGGCGCCAAAAACGCCACTCTCCCTTTGATGTGCGCCACCTTGTTGACCCGGGGGAAAAACCGCCTCAAATCAGTGCCCGGCCTGCGCGATGTGCGCACCATGTCCCTGCTGCTTCAGAGGCTGGGGGCCCAGGTCAAGGCGGACAAAGGGGGCGTAATTCATGTTGACACCTCCCAGGCGGAGGGCGACCAATGCCCCTACGACCTGGTGAAGACCATGCGGGCTTCGGTCTTGGCCCTGGGGCCCATGGTCGCCCGCCAGGGCAGCGCCCGGGTTTCCTTGCCCGGAGGCTGCGCCATCGGCGAACGCCCCATTGATCAGCACCTCAAGGGCCTGGCCGCCTTGGGCGCCAAGATAGAGCTGGAGAGCGGCTATGTCCTGGCCAAGGCCAAGCGCCTAAAAGGCGCTGACATCACCATGGATCTGGTCACGGTCACGGGCACGGAAAATCTGATTATGGCCGCCTGCCTGGCCAAGGGCGAGACCGTAATCAGAAACGCGGCCCGGGAGCCGGAGGTGGTGGATTTGGCCCAGGCATTGGTTAGGGCCGGCGCCCGCATTGAGGGCGCGGGCACCGCCACCGTGACCATCCAGGGGGTGGATGATCTGAGGCCTTTGGATCACAGGGTTATGGCCGACCGCATAGAGGCAGGCACCTATATGGTGGCTGCAGCCATTACCAAGGGGGAGTTGACCCTGACCAACGCCCCCTTGGAACATCTGACCGCAGTGGTGGCCAAGCTTAAGGAGGCCGGGGTGCGCTTCCAAAAGAATCCCCAGGGGGTGGTGGTCAGCGCCCGCCGCGCCCCCCGCCCGGTCAACATCATCACCGGCGCCTACCCTGGATTTCCCACTGACATGCAGGCCCAATTCATGGCCCTGATGGCCTTGTCCACGGGAAGCTGCACCATTCAGGAGACCATCTTCGAGAACCGCATGATGCACGTGGCGGAACTGAGGCGCATGGGCGCTGAGATCGAAACCACCGGCTCCACCGCCATGGTCAAGGGAGTGCGCAAGCTCTCCGGCGCGCCGGTGATGGCCACCGATCTGCGCGCCTCCGCCTGCCTGGTTTTGGCCGGCCTGGCCGCAGTAACCCCCACCCACATCTCCCGGGTCTATCACATCGACCGGGGCTACGAAAGAATCGACCAGAAACTGACCAATGCCGGGGCCACTATCCGCCGCATCCGGGAATGACTCAATGGAGTGCGGTTAAACTTTTCTGCAACCAATAAAACCCCGCCGGCGTACGGTGGCCGGGGTTTTGATTGGGGCCGCGGCCGGGAAGATGCCCTTCCCATACCGGGGTCAGAGCAGGTTGCCGCCTTGGTCTTCCATCTCCAAAAGGGCCATCTTGGTGGGCAGGCCGGAGCCAAAGCCGGTCAGGGAGCCGTCCGCACCCATCACCCGGTGGCAGGGGATGAACAAAGGCAAAGGGTTGCTTCCCACCGCCCGGCCCACGGCCCGGGCCGCCTGGGGCCGGCCTATGGCCGCGGCGATCTCTCCGTAGGTGCGGGTCTTCCCGTAGGGAATGTTCTTGACCTGCATGAGCACGTCTGTGCTGAAGCTGCTAAGGCCTTCGAGGTCAAAGGACAGGTTGGTCCGGGGACGCTTTCCCTGCACGTAATTAATGAGCCAGCGTCCGGCGGCGGTCTCTTCCGGCCCGACCCATTGACGGACTGCCTTGGGGGCCCGGCGTCCCACCGCCTTTAAAAACTCGGCCTCGCCTTTGGCCGGAATGGTGACCACCAGAAGGCCTTTGCCGCCCACGGCGCCATAAAGAGGCCCGAGCCTGGAACCAACTTTAAAAAGCTCCACCTTTTTCACGATGCCAGATCTCCTTGTCTGAGGTCCATTCTTTCAAGATACTCCGCCAGCCTGGTCAAAGCCAAATCCTTTTGAGCGGCCCATTCCGGTGCAATCAGCCGGTCAGGGCCGGGGTCAGCGGCCAAACGGTGAATCACCGTCTGCGCTGGCAGGCGGATCAAAAACTGCCCCGCCGCCTCGGCCCACTGGCTCAGGGTCCAAAGCGGCAGGTTGCCCGAATGATAGTCAGAGGCCAGGCCGGTGTGCTCAAGCACCATCAGGTTGTGCATCTTCACACCCCATAGGCCAAGCTCTGCCAGATGGGCGGCGGTTGCGTTGGTGTGGGCAACCGTTTCTCCGGGCAGCCCCAGGATGACGTGGGCCACCACCGCTATGCCCCGCTGCCGGGCCTGGCCCACCGCCCGGTCGAAACAGGCCACATCGTGCCTGCGGTTTAGGGCCTCCAAGGTCTTGTCA
>JASFOZ010000508.1:0-3092 GCA_050116255.1 Desulfarculaceae bacterium | reverse complement strand
GCGCGAATGGCAGGTGGACCCAAAGAGCCTTCATTCATATTGCCCTCCTTGCCTAAACACGGATTGCTACTGGCTGGGGCCATAGAAAAAACAATCTCGTCCATATCCTGGGCAGGCAATTTAAATGCTTCAGGCCTGCGGCAGAATCATTCTATTTACCGGTAAGCGGCTAATCCAGGTCCAGCTAATCCAGATCCAGTTGGGCTCCACACTTATTACATTTTACAACGCCCCGGAATACCTTGTTTCCGCATTCAGGGCAATAATAACGGGCCTCCTCGTCTTGAATCCATTTTTCAGTACCCACCTTGCGCCAGTAGGGAATGGCCCGCAAGATAACCTTTTTGCCCACAGCCATGGGAAAATCATCAATGTACTTGCAGGGGAATTCAAAACACTGGTGACAGCCGATATAGCCTTTGGCTGTAGTGCAGTCCCTGATTTGGCACTGCCGGCAATGCATGAACCGTTCATCAGACAAGCAGCCCTCGCATTTAATATCTTTTGCCGTAAGATTTTCACTGCCGGGCAGAGTGCCCTTGCCGGGGACATTGCCCTTATAGAGATTGACCAATTTCTCTTTTAATTTCGGCTTATTATCGCGATGGGCGATATAAATGGCGCAGACGCCGCAATAGAGACCACAAGGTGCTACAAAATCAGGATTAATTATCATTACTCCGTCCCCCCAGTTAGTATGTTGATTGCCTGCCTCCTCAGCTTGTACGTTCATCAGCGGCCGCAGACGCACTTTGGCAAAATGATGAAACCACACCTGAAACATAGGTGCATACATCCGCCTTGGGTTGACTGCTGCTATTAACCATTATATAGGCGTCATATCCGGGGTGGAAGCTGTTTATAGCTGATTAGGGCTCATTTCATCAGGTTTTCAGCCGCCGCCGCTTCCGGTTTTGTCCGAAACAGCCTATATTAAGGCTGGTTATGGCCTTGACCCGCTGGAGCCGGTCTTTATACCATTAGCCTTTGATGAATGCTGCCAGCATGCGGGGCCGTGCGGCAAAACAGGCCCAGGCCCCATGGAGTATATGCAGATGCCGGTGCTCTCGTCCTTGGCGGCGATACTCTCCTGGCTGGGACGCCAGGGCACCCGGGCGGTGGCTGCCCTGGTTTTCATCGGCATCGCCGTGCCCTCGGCCGGGGCCCTGCTCAAGCCCTTTATCACCGAAGCGGTTTTCCTGCTTTTAAGCACCGCCTTTCTCTGTCTGGACACCAGCAGGTTGCGCGGCTATATGGGGCGGCCGCTGTTGGTGCTGCTGTCAACCGCCTGGAACATGCTGGCCATGCCGCTTTGTTTCGGCCTGGTCTGCCTGCTGGCCGGGGTCAAAACCGGCTCACCCCACCTGCACCAGGCCCTGATGCTGCAAATGGTCGCCTCGCCCATGATGGCGTCCCCGGCCCTTGCCGCCCTGATGGGGCTGGACGCCACCCTGGTGCTGGTCAACCTGGTCTTGTGCACGGCCCTGGTTCCCTTAACCGCGCCCTTATTCGCCTATATCTTCATCGGCCCCGGCCTGAGCCTTTCCCCCTCGGCCCTGGGCCTGAAGCTGTTCGTCATCCTGGCGGGCTCGGCCTTGCTGGGCCTTACCTTGCGCCGTTTGGCCGGCGGCGAGGCCGTGGCCCGGCACCAGGACAAGATCGACGGCCTCAATGTCCTGGCCCTGTTCGTGTTTGTGGCCGCGGTCATGGAAAACGTGGGAGCGACCTTTGGGGCCGAGCCCATGACGGTCGTGGGCTTGACCGCGCTCGCCTTTGGGGTGTTTTTTGCGTCCTTGGGGCTTACCTTCCTGGTTTTCGTGGGCGCGGGCCGGGGACGCGCCTTTGCCCTGGGCCTGGTGGCGGCGCAGCGCAACGTGGGGCTGATGCTGGCCGCCACCGGCGGGGCCTTGCCCGGCCTCACCTGGCTTTATTTCGCCTTGGCCCAGTTTCCCTACTATTTATCGCCGCAGATCCTAAAGCCCTTGGCCCGGCGCCTGACCGCGGGCGCAGACCCGGACCTCTCTGGATAACCCTTTCATAGAGCCGGCCCTGGGAGAACTGGTTTACAGCCGGCTGATATTGGGCTATTCTGGCTAGCGTTTCCCCCCGGCTGTTTACCAAGAACCGTCATAATCCGGCCGGCAAAAAATTGCCTCTGTTGTTTGTTGTTTGGGAAAGGAACTCAGCATGCCCACTGACATACAAAGCCTGGACGACCTGAACCAAGAACAGCTTGTACAATTCCTTTTGGAGGCCTTTCATAGGACCGTAATTCACTATGGCCTGTGGTTTAGGGAGACTGAATATCAAATGGGCCTGAAATCAGCCATGCAGGCGGACGATAAGGTCTTTAGCACCAGCTTGGGCATCCAGATGAAGCGGCTGGCCAAGCTGCTGGGTTTTGAGGTCGATGAAAAGGGGGTTCCCCTGCGCATCAAGCAAATGAGCCCTGAAGAGCTGAAGGAGTTGATCAAGTCCCAGACGGTCAACTGGCTGGCCAATGACGGGGTGTGGTTTCAGACGGTGGAGAACATGGAGAACATGAACACCGCCAAGCGCCTGAACGACACCTGTTGGACCCATTACTCGCCCTACGAGGCGGAGCGCATCAAGATCTTCCTGGGATTGGGCGAGAACAGCGGCCTGGCAGGTCTCAGGACCGCCTTGAACTTCCGCAATTACGCCCGAGTCAATCTTCAATCCATACACGAGATTTCCGAGAACAGCTTCGAGTTTCAGATGAACGACTGCCGGGTGCAGAGCGCCCGTAAACGAAAGGGCCTGCCTGACTACCCCTGCCTGTCCGTGGGGGAGGTGGAGTACGCCTATTTCGCCCGCAGCATTGACAGCCGCATCGTCACCGAGTGCGTAGGCTGCCCTCCTGGGGATCACCCTGAGGAATGGTACTGCGCCTGGAGGTTCACCTTAAAGGAGTGAGGTTCCTTTGGGGCTGTCTTGATGGCCCTGTAAACCTCCCGTGATTAGTGCCATTGAATTGTAGAGACTTCCTTGTCATATAGAGCGAGGTATTCAGCAGGTGTGAGGTTTCCCAGGGATTCATGAGGTCGTTGCTCGTTGTACTGCCTCAGCCA
>JASFOZ010000507.1:0-3129 GCA_050116255.1 Desulfarculaceae bacterium | reverse complement strand
CGACCCCCTGCGCCCAAGGCAGGTGCGCTTCCAGACTGCGCCACGCCCCGACATTCAGGTCTGTTTAAGAAAATCCCCCAGTCTTTTAACCAGGCTGGCCAGGGCCTGGGCCCGGTGGGAGATGGCGTTCTTTTCCTCCACCGATACTTGAGCCAGGCACAGCCCCCGTTGGGGCAGCTCAAAGACCGGATCATAGCCAAAGCCACCGTCGCCGGCCTGTTTAAGGGCGATTCGCCCCTTCAAGCGCCCCTTCGCGTTTAATGTCTTGCCGCCTGGAAGGCAGCAGACCATCACGCATACAAAGGCCGCCTCCCGCTGCGCCGGAACAACCCCTTCCAGGGCTGCGAGCAGCTTCAGGTTGTTCTCCTGATCCGTAGCCTTCTCCCCGGCGTAGCGGGCGCTATAGACTCCCGGTTCACCGTTTAAGGCCTTCACCACCAGTCCTGAGTCATCGGCCAGGGCCGGCAGCCCCAGGGCCTTGGCCACGGTGCAGGCCTTAAGGCGGGCGTTCTCCTCAAAGGTGGCTCCGGTTTCCGCCACTTCTTGATCAAATCCCAGCTCCGAAGCCGAACGGACCCTGATGCCCAAAGGCTCAAGCAAGGCCTCGATCTCCCGGCGCTTGCCCTGGTTATTGCTGGCCAGCACCAGTTCCACAGTCTACTGCCCTTGTAAGGCCTGATTTTGGGCGGCAAACACGGCCTGGGAAGCGGTCAAGGCCATGTCCACCATTTGCATAAGCTCTTGCCGGCTGAACAGCCCGTCCTCAGCGGTGCCCTGCACTTCCACCAATTCTCCGGCCGGGGCCATCACCAGATTAAGGTCCACCTGAGCCCGGGAATCCTCATCATAACTCAGGTCCACCACCAAATGTCCGTCCAGCTTGCCCACACTCAGGGCGCATAATTGCCTTGCGGGTTTCAGGCCCAGGCCGCGCAAGGCCAGGGCCAGGGCCACGTAGCCGCCGCTGATGGCGGCGGTGCGGGTGCCGCCGTCTGCCACCATCACGTCACAATCCACCCTGATAGTGTATCCCTCCAGCCCGGGCAGGTCGGTGGCGGCCCTGAGGGAGCGGCCTATTAAACGGCTGATCTCCTGCGCCCTGCCTCCGCGTTGATGGTCCCGGCCGGTGCGGGTGTGGGTGGACCGGGGCAGCATGGCATACTCAGCGGTCACCCAGCCCTGGCCCGCCCCCTCCAGAAAAGGGGGTGCGCCTGGCTCCACGCTGGCGGTGCACAACAACTGGGTGCGCCCAAAAAGACAGATGGCGCTGCCCTCGGCATAGGGGTTCACGCCGCCTTTAATATCAACCGGCCTCAGCTCCCCCGGGCCTCTGCCGTCCCCGCGAGTCATGCCTTCAACTTCCTCAAACCAGTGAATAAATCTGGAGGCTAAATCTAGCCCAGGCCTCGGGGGGTGTCAAGCCGCCCCTCTTTGGCGTTAAGACATAAGGCTTTTAAGGTTGACAGGCCCCTGAAGCAGGTATAAAAACCTGGACGCAATGCCTATGCAAAGCTGGGCCCCGTCTTGGGGGCAAAGCGCGTGAGCTGAAAATGGCCTTAGGAAAGTTTAAAAAAACTTCAGAAATCAAGCCTCCGGACAGCCATCAAGTCGCCGGGCGCATACACCTGCGGGCCTATACCCTTCTGGTCCTGCGCAGGCCGGACTCCTCCGCTGGGGAGTTCGGCGTCAATGTAGCCTAGGCGGAGCCTCCCGCAGCCCTGGCGGCTGCCGGTTGCCTTCGCCCCATCACCAAGCCATAAGAAAAATCGACCCTGACCCAGGGATACATATCCCCGGTTGGTTCCAATCCGGCGGCCCCAGGCCCCAAAAGGAGTTCAATCCCATGTTCGCCCGCTTTTTCACCCCTGATCCCCTAAAAAAAATGAGCCGTCATCTCGCCCGCCGCTGTCCTGATCCCAAGCTCTGGCCCCTGGTTCAGGCCTACCTCTGTAAAGGCCGTCACTCCCGGAACCCCAAGACCGATGCCATTATCCGAGTCTATCTGGACCTGCGCGAGGCCTTGGGTGCGCGGGCCGCCTTCAAGGCGGGAGCGGAGTTGAGCCACCGGGCCTTGACCCCAGCCTGCCACAGCTTTTTGGCAGAATACCGCTTTCCCCGGGAGCTGCCCCCAGAAGAGCTGGGCGCCTGGGCCTGTTTCTGCCTGGGGGCTGATTTCCTTTTGGGCACGGCCTTTGAGGCCAGACTGAAACAAGTCCGCAGACGCAGGAAAACTTCGGAGATGGATAAACTCTTCAAGCAGATGGACAAGCTCTTTTTCAAGCCCATGGCCCAGGAGGCGCCTTGGCTGGGCGCAAACGATGACGGCCAGAAGGGATACACCTCCCCTAAGGACCGGAGCCGGGCCCAGGCTGCTTGAGACAGAGTCAAAGGTGTGGTTGACGGAACCAGGCGCCTGGAATAGATTTTACGGGTCCTAAGTAGGTAAAGAGCGGGATCGCGAGAGTGGCGGAACTTGGTAGACGCGCTGGATTTAGGATCCAGTGGGCCATGCCCATGGGGGTTCGAGTCCCCCCTCTCGCACCACAATCATGCCCTGGGCAGATGACTCGAAGCCGGCTGAAAAGTAAGCGGCCTCGTTATCTTCTTAACTTTAAACAAACCGTGATTCTGCATTAACCTAACCCCGCAGGACCACCCGGGCCGGGGCGCCGTCCGCCCACCTGATCCGCAGAGGCAGGCAGAATATCTCATAGGGTCCGGCAGGCACATCCACCAGGTTCACGCACTCCAGCACCGTGGTCCCTGCCCCCAAGAGGGTGCGGTGCACCGGCGCGCCCGGGTTTTTATAGCGCTCTATGGAACAATAATCATTACCCACCAAGAGCACGCCCTTTTCCACCAGGTACTCGGCTCCGTCCTCAGTCAGGTGAACGTAATCCTGAAAAAAAGCGGTCTCAAAAAGACGGGGCCCGTTGTCGGTCTTAAAAAGGACCCGCCGGTGATCCTCCAAAGGGGCTTGCTCCAGGGCCTGCCTGTCAATAACGGGCCGGCCGCGCAGGTCCAACACCAACCCCGGCCCCACCAGGTTCTCTAGCGGTATCTCATCCACAGCGTAGCCGCCCTCGAGGTAATGGGAGGGCGGGTCAACGTGGGTGCCCAGGTGGGTGC
>JASFOZ010000506.1:0-3140 GCA_050116255.1 Desulfarculaceae bacterium | reverse complement strand
GGGCCTTTTGTTTGTGGCCCGCTACCGCCTGAAGGATTTTACCGCCATCCTGATCCTGGCGGTTACAGCCTACCTGAGCCTGAGGCACATCCGGCATGCCCTGCTCTTCCTGGTCGCCTTTGGGGCCTATTTTCCCGCCACCCTGGACCAATTTTTTGCAGCCCTGGGCCGGGACGGAAAACTTCAAGGCCTGGGCAGACGGGTAGGCTGGAAAATCCCGGCCCTTGTCTTGTGCCTCATCTCCTTGTGGTGGATTCAGGCCCTGGCAGCCAAGGATTTTTTAAGGCTGGAGGTGCGCGACAAACCTGATAAGCAGGCGGCCGGAATCTTTTATCCGGTGGGGGCCTTGGAGTTTATCAAGACCAAAGGGCTTAAAGGCAACTTGCTGCCCCGGTTTGACTGGGGCGAGTTCCTTTTGTGGAACCTGCATCCCGGCTGCCTGGTGGGCATGGATGGACGCTACGAGACCGTTTATTCTGACCAGTACGCCCGCAAGTACTTCGACTTTCTTTACGCCCGGAAGGGCTGGTCCGAATTTTTAACGGCCCATGCCCACGAGATGGTCTTGATCACGCCTGCATCGGGGATCAGCCGCCTGATGGCTGGGCTGCCCCAGTGGCGGCAGGTTTACCGCGACCGAGCGGCGGTGCTCTTTGTTAAAAAAGGCTCCCGGCCCGACCAGATACTTGCGCAGCCGCCCGGCTGAGGCGGTCAGGCGTTAGCCCGATTGAAGGGGCAGCTTGACACCCGGCAATGCCTGCAGAAATACAATAGCTGGCCGGCAAACCAGGCCCCGCAGAAAACCCAAAATACCGTGAAATAGATGGGCTTTTGCCACAACCAATATTGGGGGAACATGAGTATCAGCACAGATAACGCCACCATCAAGACCTTTTGGGCCGTACTCATGGGAGCGTTGGTTGGTCTTTTAACCAGCCATTTGGTCAGGGCGGGAGGCACCTGCAGGCAGTCGCCATACTTGTATAGATGGGGACAGCGAGGGCAGAGCAGATACCTGACCACCAGGCCGAAAATTCCGTACAAGACCAAGGCCGCGTAGGCCAAGGCCCCATAGATGGTTTCTGGCCAAATGGCTATAAAACCGGTTATCCAAAATGCATTGAAAGTAACCTGGGCAAATATTTTTTCGCGTGTGCTGAATCCTTCAGCCAGATGGCAGTTTTGTTCTGACATGCGATACCCTTTTTGTTCCGTTGGCATAAGCTCCGCCAATGATCACACTGGCGATTGAACTCCATATGTGCAAAAAAGTTATAAAGTCCGGGTCAATGATCCACACTGGGATTAATAATAGACCCCTTATTAGGTAGATTGCGGATATTACTACCAAGGCCGGTTTTAAAAGCGGCAGCCTCCTGATTAGACCGGCTCCTGAGAAGGCATAAATCCCCCAAATTTGCAGAATTAAAAATATACCCAGTGTTAGAATGGTGGGAATCCAAGATCCTTGCTCCGCCATTCTCGCCATTTCTTCGCCTGCACCGAAATAACGGTACCAGTCAGCCCCCCCAAAAATTATGGCGATATGTAAAAGCGCCGCCAGGGTGCTCATCACTCCGCCGAATATCAATGGCTTGTTCATGGGCTGGCTCAGGCGTCCCACTCATAGGGATTGCGCACGTTAACCCGGGCTTTCATCTGCTCGAAAAGTCGGATCAGACCGAAGCGGGTGCGGTTCAGGAATACAATCTGGGGGTTCACCTCAATCTTGCCACGGTGCTTGTACATGGCCTGCATGTGCACCTTGCCCACTTCTGCGAAATCCTGGCTTTGGGAAAAATCGTAACGCTCGCTTTGATAAGCCTTGCCCAGCCATTGGCCGAAGCGGTATGCCGCCTTGAAGAGGTCGTCCTCTGCTTCCTTGTCCAAGCCGGATGAGGTGAACTTTAGCGCCCGCAATATCTCGAAGTATTCTTCCTTGTCACCACGCACGATTATCCCGGGCAGCTTTCGGTATTGCGATACGAACTCGTCGTCGAATTGCTTCATGCAACCGAAATCAACCAGGCCCAGGGTAAGGTCCTCGGCGATAATGAAGTTGCCCGGATTGGGATCGGCATGGATACAATGCAGTTCATACAAACCGCGCAGGAAAATATCATTGAGACATTGCGCCACCTGATCGCGCTCTGTTTGGGAGGGATTGGTCTTGAGCCAATGGTTTAAGGGCAACCCCTCCATGTAAGTGGCGCTGAGAATTGTATCGCTGCAGCCCGGCTCCCAGGGCGCGGGTATGGCCACGCCTTTCAGGTTCAGGTTATGCGCAAAGAAGATCATATTGCGCGCCTCTTGGGCATAGTCGGTCTCCTCCAGGAGACGCTGTTCGATCTCGTGGATAGCCGGCAAGATGATCTCGTATTCCTTGAGCGGGCGCAAAAGGCCCCTTAAGAGCTGCAGGTCGTTTTTGATGGTGCGCTGAATGCCAGGGTACTGAATCTTAACCGCCAGCTTATCCGCCTCCGGGGTCTGGGCCCGGTGCACCTGCCCCAAACTGGCCGCGGCAAAGGCGGTGAGGTCAAAGCCTGCGAACACCCTCTCCGGCGGCTGGCCAAGTGCGTTTTGCACCGCCTTGCGGGTCAACACCCGGTTAAGAGGAGGCACCTGGTTATAGGATTTTTGCAGCTCCCGCCGCACCGCCGGCGGGAATAGCTCCAACTCCATGCTTAGAAGCTGGGCTACTTTGAGGGCTGTGCCTTTGAGCAGAGTAAGGCAATTGAATATGGCCTGGGCGCTTTTTTCATCCAGCCTGCGCCTGGCCTCTTTCCTGCTCTTCTGGGAAAGAAAAGGCCTGCGCGCCATATATTTCAACACACCCCCGCCCACCTTGGCGGCAGCCTTTCCTCCAACCAGGCTGCGCTTCAGCTTACTCTGAGGTATCTGGTCTCTCATTGGCTTCATCCATGAATTGACGCCTTATCTGGCTGAAGGCGTCCAGGCCGCTCTGGAATGTCTGCAGCCTGCTCACGATATGGTTTCTAAAGAGGAATGAGATGATATCAAACACCTTGTTCACCACGCCGGCCCTTAAAACCGCGCAGGCCAGGTCCATGGTCTTGTTGATGAGTTCGGTGGTGTCGGAAAAATACTCTGAGGTGTCCTTGAGCCAGTAGAAGACAATG
>JASFOZ010000505.1:0-3145 GCA_050116255.1 Desulfarculaceae bacterium | reverse complement strand
AGGGCCAGGCCCTGCTTGACCAGGGCCTGACCTGGTACGGCGTTGCCACCATAGTCAACTTTGCGGTGGGGGCCTGGTATCTGGGAGCCCTGCCCCAGGCGGTTCTGGCCCAGGTGATCGGCGGCAATAAGGCCGCCACCTTCGCCCTTTTGGCCGGGGTGCTGGCTGGGCTGGCCTCCATCCCAGCCGCCCTTTCCCGCAACGCCCCCTTTACCACGGCCTGCGCCTTGCTCTCGGTGGTGTTGATGGTGTTGTTCCGCTACGCAGTGCGTTCCGCCTATCTGGCGCCCTACTTAAAAGTAGAGGCCATGCCCATGACCCCGCAATATTCGGCCTTGGTCATGTTCCTAGGGGTGCTGGTCCTGGGCCTGATTACGGTGGTGTATATGCTCAAACTGGCCTCTAAAGCCGGAAAGGAGGCCTCGCTATGAACTATCCAGTGTGGGAGGCAGCCGCCACCGGCGGCGGGTTGATCATCGCCATCATCGCCATAGTGCATGTTTACATCGCCCACTTCGCCGTGGGCGGGGGCATCTTCCTGGTACTGACCGAGTGGAAGGCATACCGCGAAAACGACCGCCGCCTGGTGGACTACGTCAGCGGGCATACCCGTTTCTTTTTGCTGGTCACCCTGGTCCTGGGCGCGCTCACCGGGGTGGGCATATGGCTGGCCATCTCCGTGGTTCATCCCGGGGCCACCTCGTTCATGATCCACACCTTTGTCTTCGCCTGGGCCACGGAGTGGGTCTTTTTTGTGGTGGAGATCGTTTCCCTGCTGATTTACTACTACACCTTCAATAAGATGGACCGGGCCAACCACCTGCGCGTGGGCTGGATATATGCCGCCGCCGCCTGGCTGTCCTTGTTCATGATAGGGGCCATCATCTCCTTTATGCTCACCCCTGGTTCCTGGCCCCAGACCAAGAGCTTTTGGAGCGCCTTTTTCAATCCCTCCTTCTGGCCTTCGCTTTTCTTCCGCACCGGCTTGGCCCTGGTCTTTGCCGGCATCTACGGGCTGATCACCTCCACCAGGATCGCCGATGCCGAGTTCCAGGACAAGGTGGTGCGCTATTGCGCCCGCTGGGTGGTCTTGCCCTTTATTGTGCTGGTGCCCTCGGCCTGGTGGTATCTGGAGTCCATCCCGCCCCAGGCCCAGGCCATGATCCTGGGCGGCTCCCAAGACATCGTGCCTTTTTTGCGCACCCTGATCTGGATGTCGCCGATAATCCTGCTGGCCGGTGTGGCCCTGTATCTGCGTATGCCCAAGGCCACCCGCCAGGCCATGGCCTTTGTTTTGTTGGTCATCGGGATCGTGTACATGGGCTCTTTTGAATACGTGCGCGAGACCGGCCGCCGGCCCTATGTCATATACGGGCACATGTACTCAAACGGCATCCTCAAGTCTCAGCTTGCCCAGACCCAAAAGCAGGGGGTCTTGGCCACGGCCAAGTGGACGGCGATAAAAAAGGTGACCCCCGAAAACCAGCTAAGCGCAGGCAGACAGCTTTTCGCCTTGCTGTGTATGTCTTGCCATTCCATAGGCGGGCCCCGCAACGACATTGTGGTGCAGACGGCCAAGCTGGACGCCAAGGCTCTGAATGCCCTTATCGTCAAGATGGGCGGGGCGGACAAGGCCTTTATGCCTCCCTTTCCGGGCACGGCCCAGGAAAAGGAGGCCCTCACCGTCTATCTAACCAAGGGATTGCCCAGGTGAAGGGCCGGAGCTTTGGGCAGTGGCCAGGGTGCAGGTAATGTAGGTGCCCTGGCCGAGCTGACTTTCCACCTCAATGTGGCCCTGTAAGCGGTCCACTATGGCCTTGACAATGGCCAGGCCCAGGCCGGTCCCTTCCTCGACCAGATCCTTGGCGTTTTGGGCCCGAAAGAACTGGGTGAAAAGCCGGGGGAGGTCTTCGGGGGGGATGCCGATACCGGTGTCAATCACCTGAAAAACGACCGCCTCCGGCGATGGTGAGGTCAGGCGAACCAATACCCGGCCTTGGGGAATGCAGTACTTTACTGCATTGGAGATCAGGTTGGTGAATAAGTCATCCAAAAGGCCCTCCTGCCCCAATACCTTGGGCAGGGACTCCGGCACCTCAAAGACCAGGTTCACTTGTTTGGCCGAGGCCTCACTCTGGAAAAGGGGATAAAGGGAGTTTAAGACCGAGGCCGCGTCCACCGGCTGCAAAATCAGGCGTGCCTCTCCCTGCCCTTCGGCGGCCAACTTTAACAGATCGTTGATCACCGCCACGAATGAAGAAAGGCGCCTCTGGCATCGGTCCACCGTGTCTTTTTGCCCCTGGTTGAGTTCCCCCAAGTAGCCGTCATCGAGCACGCCCAGCATGGTCATGACCGCGTTGAGGGGGGAGCGCAGTTGATGAGCGGCCTTGTTCAAGAACCAGGTGCGTGCCACCTCCCGGTCGAGTCTTTCCATGGCAAGGGAAGTCAAATCGGTCATCAGAGAAAAAAAATCCGCCTCATCTTCTCCGAAGAAATCCTGCTCCCTGCTATAGACGCAGAAAACCCCCAGAATCTTCTCCTCCACTTTCATGGGCAGACACAGCATGGAGGCGATGCCTTCCTTGCGGATATTCTCCGGGAACTGAAAATAGTCCGCCTCATCTATGCTGCCGATGGCATATAAGGAGCCTTCGATTATCCGGCGGTTCACCGCGCTTTTTTCGATACTGATGCAGTCGCTGGTTAAATAGTCCTCGCTCAGGCCGTAGGTGGAGGCGAACTTGAGGCACTGGCGTTCCGGGTCCAGGAGCTTGATGGAACAGGCCTTTACCCCCATTATGCGCGCCGCCTGGCGGGTGGCCGAATCCATGAGGTGCTGGGGGAGGCTGTGGGTTTGAATATCCTTGATCATCTCATATAAAGAGGTGAGTTTGCTGTTGCTCTCATCCAATTGTTTGGATACGGCCAGAAGCTCTTTGCTCTTGGAGCGCAGGGTCAACTTCACGGCTGTGACCAAGTAGGCGGTGATCACAATACCCAGGGAAAGGAACAGCCAAGGCATCAGGCCGCCCAAAGGCTCCCCGATACCCAGCCAGTTGAGCCCCGCATCGGCCGGCGGCGTCGTCTGCCCAAACTGGCGCCAGGCCGCCAGCGCCCCAACGGCCAGTACCGTCAACAAAGCGTA
>JASFOZ010000504.1:0-3155 GCA_050116255.1 Desulfarculaceae bacterium | reverse complement strand
TGTCCTTAAACCACCTGCGCATGCGGGCGGTTATACGGTTGAATATGTTTACATCCCTTATGCGGAACTTCTTTTCGGAGCGGTTGCGGGCGCCGTAAAGGATCAGCCCCACCGCGGTTGCGCACATGGGATTGTTCACCACATCGTTCAGCCCGCCCACTCCCATGGGATACCCACGGCGGGCGGGAAGGTTGAATACCTGCTCGGCCATCTCGGTTAACCCCTCCAGCAGCGAGGAGCCGCCGGTGAGGACCACACTGCGGGCGGCCGACTGATCGCCCGAGGTGCTGCCTTGCAGATCCATCTGGATGAGGTTCAAAATCTCCTCAACCCGGGGTTCGAGTATCTCTGCCAGGACCCGGCGGCGAATGCGGCGGGGCTTATCAGAACCAACCCCCAGCACTTCCACCACCTCGTCTTTGCCGATCATGGATATAAGACAGCAGCCGCTGCGCTTTTTTATGTCCTCCGCTTCCTTAAGCGGGGTGCGCATCCCCATGGCCAGATCGGTGGTGAGGTTGTTTCCCCCCAGGGCCAGGACGCCGGTGTGCTGTATGGAGTCGCCTCCGAAGATGGCCAGGTCGGTGGTGCCGCCGCCGAAATCCATCAAAGCCACGCCGGTTTCCCGCTCCTCTGGATTCAAGACCGCTTCACCGCTGGCCAATGACTGCAACACAATGTCGTTTACGTCCAAACCGGCGGTGTTGCAGCATTTGATCAGATTGTGGGCGCTGGCCACGGCCCCGGTCACGATATGCACCTTGGCCTCAAGGCGCACCCCGCTCATACCCACCGGGTCCTGTATGCCTTCCTGTCCGTCCAGGATGAACTCCTGGGGCAGTATGTGGACCACCTCCCGGTCGGTGGGTATGGCCACGGCCCGGGCAGCATCCATGACCCGTTCCATATCCCTCTGAGTCACCTCGCGGCCTTTGATGGCGATTACGCCGTGGGAGTTGAAGCCCATTATGTGGCCGCCGGCGATTCCGGTGATCACATTGGAGATCTCGCAGCCGGCCATCAACTCGGCTTCCTCCACCGCCTTCTTTATGCTGTTGACAGTGGTGTCGATGTTGACCACTACACCCTTGCGCAGACCTTCGGAGGGATGGGTCCCCATACCCACGATGTCCACGCCGTCTTCATTGACCTCGCCCACCACGGCGCAGATTTTGGTGGTGCCTATATCCAGGCCCACGATGATCTCACCGTTGTTGCTCATGCCGGCTCCTGGCTAAGCCGCACCACAATCCGTGGTCCGGCGTTAAGGTCGATCAAAGTGGTTCTGTCCAACTCGCCCCGGCGCTTGAGATCGGCCAAAACCCGGTCCAGCCTCTCGAGGTTTTGTTCGTACTTGCCAAAACCGAGGCGCACCGTGGCGGAAATATCATCCCAAACCAGGCTTATTCCCCACACCCGGCTGAGATGCACTTCACTCAAGTGAGATAAGGAGTGGTCGCCTCTTTGAGACAGCAGCCCCAGGACATGCACCGCCGCCTGCAAAAGCGCGCTGGATTCTTCGTCAGGGTCCTTAAGGTCAGCCCGGCTCAAGCCCGAGACCACGGGCAGGTCAGGCGGCGGCCCCAACAACAGAGGAGCGAACACCCCTTCTTCGGCGTCCAGGAAGTAGAGCCTGCCCTCCAACAGGGCCATTTGCCGGGCCTGATGCTCTTGGATCTGAATGCGGACCGTGTTCGGGAAACTCCTTATCACCTTGGCGCGGCGCACCCAGGTCAACTGGTTCAGGCGGTTTTCTATCTTTCCCACCGGCAGGGCCCACAAACTGCTGTGGGATCCTATGCCCGCCGCCCGCAGTATCTGAAAGCGCGTGAGGTAGCGTGTGCCTTGAACCTCCGCCTTTTTCACCTTGAAACGGGGGTGGGAGGCCAAAAGGCCATAGCCCCCCAAAAGGACGGCGGTCACCAGAAGCACCAAACCGGCAACTGTGGCCGTGAACCCCACGACCTTTAAAAACCCCTTCGCCCATGCTGACGGCTTTTTTTCGCCCGCCGGGCGCCGGGCAACTTTTTGCCGTTTCAGGCGGGGGCCGACATGCCTGGCCTTGCTCAGGCTGGCTGGAGGCTTTTGGTTTCTTTTGGACCTAAACAAAGCCCACCATCTCCACTTCCGGCTCCAACTCTATTCCGGTCTTTTCCTGCACCCGCTGCTTGACTTTCTCCATCAGGGCCATCACATCACTGGCCCGAGCCCGCCCCAGGTTTTCGATGAAATTGGCATGGTGATGGCTGACCATGGCATCCCCGATTTTCAGGCCCTTGCAGCCGGCTTGTTCTATCAAACGGCCGGCAAAATCGCCGGGAGGATTCTTGAAGACCGAGCCGGCGGTATGCTGCTCTTGGGGTTGTCTGCGGCGGCGGCGGTTAAGCATCTCCTCCGTGCGGTTTTGCACCTCCAGAGGGTCATCCTGGATCAGACTGAGATTCGCCGATAGCACCAGGCTTCCTGCAGGCAGCTGGCGCCGGCGGTATGCAGCCGGGAAACAGCTTGCCGGATGCTCTTCCACTCTCCCGCCGGGCATCAAAAGCCGCAGATCCTCCACCACCTGACTCATGTCCCGTCCGGCGGCGCCGGCATTGGTAGCCACCGCCCCCCCTACAGTGGCGGGGATGCCCGCCGCCCACTCCATGCCAGTAAGGCCCAGCCGGGCGGCGAACTTGACCACGGCAGGCAAAAAGGCGCCTCCCTCGGCCAACAGATTGGCATCCACACGCCGGATCCGGGCCAGGGGCCCAGCAAGCCGCAACATCACCCCTTGGTAACCTTGGTCCAACACCAGCAGATTGGAGCCTCTGCCTAGAGTCATCCAGGGCATATCCGCTTTAGTCGCGGCTTCGATCACAAAGGCCGCCTCTTCGGCGCTGTGCACCTGGCAGACACACCAAGCTTGCCCTCCCACTCCCCAGGTGGTGTGGGAGCTCATTGGTTGGCCGAAGCGGGCCCGGTCTCCCAGTCTCTGTGTAAGCAAATTTGCCAACTCAGCGCTCACCTGCTCCGCCCCCTTCCAGGAGCTGTTCGCCCACCCGCCATACGTCTCCAGCCCCCATGGTGAAGAAAACATCTCCGGCGCGAAGGTCCTTTTTCAGCCTTTCCACAGCAGCGGCCGCCTCCCCCAAATACTCTACGCCCCGGTGGCC
>JASFOZ010000503.1:0-3161 GCA_050116255.1 Desulfarculaceae bacterium | reverse complement strand
GGGATCGACCTCTGCCTGGGCCAGCACCCCGTGAACCTGGTGAGCGAAATGGCCAAAGGCATCCACGGTCGCAGCCCCTGCCTTTCCCCCTTCCACCTTGAGCCAAAACCGAAGGCGAAGATAGGGGCCGACCATGTCGCCCGGAACCCAGAACTTGGTCCATCCCTGGGCGTCTGCGGGTATGGCCAAGACCTGTTCGCCTGTCTGGGGGTCTGTAAGCGGAATCCCCTTTGAGTCCTGGGCTGCCGCCCAGGAAAGCTGCATTTTCCTCCAGGTCAGGGCCCGCAGGGGCACTTTCAGCCCCTGGGCCAGGACCTCCTGGGCCTGGTCCGGCTGCCCGGCGGAGAGGCTGGCTGCCTGTTTCACTGAATCCAGCAGGCCTGGGTGCCGTTTTTGCATCTCAGCCAATATCTCCCGGGCCTTTTCCGTTTGCCCCTGCTTATATAGGGCCTGGGCCCAGGCCAGCCAATCCTGGCCCAACAATTCTCCGCCCTCTTGGCGCGCCTTCTCCCAAAGCTCGCAGGCCTGCTTCAGGTCGCCGGCGCGGGCCATTTCCGTTGCTACTGCCGCCCTGGTGGTCAACAGGCGCACCAAAACCGGGCCAGGATCTGCCTTCAGTTCAAAGCGGTAAAAATGCTGGGAATAAGGGTACCCGCCTGAGGGAGAGAAGTGTATTACCCGGGGCTGGTGGGCTTCAGCCTGTATGACCTGGGACTCAAATCCCTGGGTCACCTCCAAGGCGCCCTTGCCTTGGGCGGAAACGCCCACCATTTCTAAAGAATCCTTGCTGATAAGCAGGCGCTTTACCTCATTTGATTCCACCACCAGCTCCCTAACTTGCCTGCGGCTAAAGACGGTGTTGGCAGTGTCCACCTCCAGCCAGGCCTGGGGCTGAACCGAGGGAGGCCGCCAGGGGGCCTTGAGCATGGGCTCCAAGAACTCGAAGATCTGGATGCGGGGATTATGCCAGCTCGCCGGCTTGAGCTCAAATTCCTTTACAGGGAGATTGCGGGAGCTGAGCCATTCCATGCAAGGAGCGTTGTGTATGCCGTGCAACAGGGCATAGGCCGCCTGGGGCGGACGCTTTTGGCCCACCATTTCCTGGCAAAGGTTACTGGGCCGGATGGGGATGGGTTCATACTTGTATCCCCTGTCTTTGGGAAAATAATGGTCGCTGGTGTTCACTGCCAGGGCGCTGGGCGAGGTAATGTCCACCAAAAAGACCTGGCCGGGCCGGGCCGGGGGCAGGTTCTGGCTCAGCCAGGCCTGGGCCTGCTTGCGGGTGTCGGGCAGCTGAAACAAATAGACCCTCTCTATGGAAAACCAGGCCTGGGTGCTAAGCAGAAGGGCCAGGCCCACCGCCGCCGCCCGGCGGGGCCATTTTTTTCCTTGCAGCCAGGGCCAGAACTTCTGCCATCCCCTGGCCATGCAAAGATACCAAAGAGGCATCAACAAGATTTGATCCCAGTCTCTGAGATAGCTGGCGCGGGCGATCATCACTATAAACAAGGCCGGGAAAATTAAGCCGATCAAGAACCAATCCACCCGCTGCCGCCGCCAAAACAGGGCTGCCAGGCTGGGAATGGCCAATATGGCCAGGATCACGCTGTGCTGGACCCACAAACGAAAGCTTTCCCCTATCCCGAAAAAGGCCCAGATCCAAAAATCGCCGCCGGTGAAGATGGAATAGCGGGTCTGGCGGAAGAACTCCAGATACATCTCCCAGGACCACTGGGCCGGGTCGAAAAGTATGGCCGGCGCCAAAAGGATCAAGCCCAGCAGGCTCCCGGCCGCACCCAAGAGCAAGCCCAAATGCCTCCTCTTGGGGCTGAGCACATAGGCCAAGAGGATGCCCAGGACTATGTAACCGCCGAAATACTTGGCAGCAGCCGCCGCGCCGGCGAAAATTCCGGCCCAGAAGTAGTTGTTCAGGCGCTCTTTGGTCAAAATGCGGGCGCAGAAATAGACCGCACCCATCATCAAGGCTGCCTGGGGAATGTCCCCCATGGCAAAGTGGGAGTGAATCAGATGCAGCTCGTCCATGACCAGCATCAGCCCGGCCAATAAGGCCGGGGCCGGGCCCAAGAGAACACGGGCTGCCAATACCGTAAAGGCAAGTCCCAGAAGGCCCAGCCCCAAGCAGACCAGGCGGCAGATAAAGAACAGGTCCTGGTCGCGGATATCGGGTTCCCATTGCATCCAGCCCATGAGCAGGCGGGCACTCTCCAGGATGGCGCTGGCCACCTGGATGTGCCCCACGGGGTAGCCGTCGCGCAGATAGCCGAACTGACGCCCCAGAACCTGCTGCTGGATCACCTCCACCTGCTTGGGGGTGTCGGGGTGGTACTCCAGGGGAAAGTCGCGCTGCATGCCCGCTGACCTGAGTATCAGGGCGGCCAGGAGCATGAGCACAAGCATCCAGGCAAATCCCAGATCTTTGAGAGAACGCCGTTCAGAAGCCGGGGTTTTTTCATCAGGGGGTTGGGGAAAGTCTGGTGCGGACAAATAATCCCCTGCCAAGGTGGTGCCGGGCAGGGATGGAGGGTTGTTTGGGATCATTGGCTTAGGTTCACGCACCGGGTTCTTTGGTTTATCATATTTCCCGCCAGGGCTTGGTTCTGCCTAGTAGCCTTTTCTAATAAAACCGGACATGCCCTGCTTGACGTTTACTTGATCACCATGGTGTGCAGGTATTGATGCCTTTCTCTGTATAGAGCCTCATTAGGCTCCAGACTGGCCGCCTTTTTGATATCCGCCAGGGCCAACTTGAAAAGTCCCTTGCGTTCATAGGCAAAGCTGCGGTTGTAATAGGCCTCGGCATACTTGGGATTGGTCTTGACCGCCTTATTGTAGTCCCGGATGGCCTGGTCCGCCCTGCCCTGGTCGTCCCAGGCGCTGCCCCTGTTGTTGTAGGCAATGGCCAGGTTCTCTTTGGAAAGCCGTCCCGATTTTATGGCCTTGGTGAACAGCTCGATGGCCTTTTTGAGGTTGCCGCTGCGGGCGGCGTCATTGCCGGCCCTGATGTCATCCACTCCCGCGGCCCAGGTCAAGTTAGCCACAGCCAGCAAAACCATCATTGCCACCGCTTTTAATACAATCTTCATATCTCCGCCCCTGGTTTGATTAAGGCATTTTTTGCCAACATATATCACGCTCCACCC
>JASFOZ010000502.1:0-3162 GCA_050116255.1 Desulfarculaceae bacterium | reverse complement strand
CATCTTCCTCGGCCACGGAGAGCTGCTCACAGATTATTTGTTTTACTTTTTCCTTGATTTCTGCCATTTCCACTTTCTCCTCTAATACTCAGCCCATGGGGTGTGGGCCCGTTTCCTGCTTCTTTTAGGTATACATACCGCCGCTGACATGGATTATTTGTCCTGTCACATAGCGGGCTGACTCAGAACACAAAAAGGCCACCACTTCGGCTACATCCTCGGGCTGACCTGACCGCCCCATGGGAATCATGGCCTTCATGGCTGTGGCCGCCTTCTCCGGCATGGCCTCGGTCATGGCGGTTTCAATGAACCCCGGCGCCACCGCATTGACCCGTATCCCTCTTGAGGCCAATTCCTTGGCCGCCGACTTGGTGAGCCCCATCAACCCCGCCTTGCTGGCAGCGTAATTGGCCTGGCCGGGGTTGCCGATCTGGCCTACTACGCTGCTCACATTCACTATGGAGCCTGACCTTTGTTTCATCATTATTTTGGCGGCCGCCTGCAGGCACAAAAAAGAAGCGGTCAGGTTAACCTTAATCACCTTCTCGAATTGATCAAGGCTCATACGCACCAAAAGGCCGTCCCAGGTTATGCCGGCATTGTTGACCAGGGCATCAAGGCGGCCATAGGCCTCTGCCACATGATCAAAAAAATCCTTCACCTGATCAGGGTCGCTGACATCGAATTTTTTGGCCTCGGCCTTGACCCCTTGCTGGCGCAAAAGCTCTAAGGTCTCTTCGGCCGCCGACTCATCGGGGTCATAGTGGTTGAAAACCACCACATCTCCCTCCCGGGCCAAGGCCAGACAGATTGCCCGCCCTATGCCCCGCGATCCGCCGGTCACCAGAGAAACCCTGCCTGTATCAGCCACTCGGTCACCTCTCGCCCAAAAAGAAAAACAAACCTTCAGCCCCGCAAATGCTCTAGACGGTCTAGCATGGCCGGGACTACTTCGTAAAGGTCTCCCACTATACCATAAGTGGCGATTTGAAAAATGGGGGCTCTGGGGTCTGTGTTTACGGCCACGATATTCTCCGAACCCTGCATGCCCACCAAGTGCTGCACCGCGCCGGATACCCCCAAGGCTATGTACAGCTTGGGAGCCACGGTGCGGCCGGTCTGTCCCACCTGATGGGCATGGCCGATCCACTCGGCATCCACAGCGCCCCGGGTGGCGCCCACCACTCCGTTTAAGGACCGGGCCAACCGCCGCACCAGCTCGAAACCATCCCCGTCGCCCAGGCCGCGGCCGCCGGTGACCACCACCTCGGCTCCGGTGAGGTTCACCGACTCCTCCAGGGCCTGCACCACCTCCACCACCGAGGTGGAAGCGGCCACGTCCCCGTCCCAGGATACCTTAACCAGTTCGCCTGACCTGTCCTCTCGGCGATCCCCCTTTTTCATGACCCGGGGGCGCACCGTAGCCATTTGAGGCCGGGCCTGGGGGCAGACGATGGTGGCCATGATGTTGCCCCCAAAGGCGGGGCGGGTCTGGAGCAGCAGGCGCCGCTCTTTGTCGATGGCCAGGCCGGTGCAATCGGCGGTGAGTCCAGTGGCCACCGCAGTGGCCACCCGGGGAATCAGGGACCGGCCCAAAGCGGTGGCCCCGGCCAACAGCACCTCGGGGCGGTGCTCTTTGATTATCTTGGCCATGACCTCGCAGTAGAGGTCATCGTTAAAATCTTTAAGGCTTTCATGGTCAGCAGCGTAGACAACATCAGCGCCCAGGGCGAAAAGCTCGGCGCATAGTCCCTCAACACCCTGGCCCAGCACCATCGCCCCCAGATCAGCGCCCAGTTCGTCGGCCAGGCGGCGTCCCTGCCCCAGCAGCTCGGCCACCACCTCGGGCATAATTCCCGCCCTCTGTTCGGCAAACACCCAGACCCCCCGGCTGGCGGCGGTGCGTTCATCGGTCTTTTTTTCAGCTTCCTCTATGGAGATGGCTTCTTCTGGGCAAACGTCAAGGCAGGCGCTGCACAGATTGCAGCTTTCATTAACCGTAGCTTTGTCATCAATGAGTTCCAAGGCCTCAAAGGGACATTCCTCCACGCAGGCGCCGCAGCCGGTGCAAAGCGATTTGTCGATGTTAAGTCCCACGGCTAGCTCCCCAACATAATCACCTGGTTTTGCACCAAATGCTCTATTACCGCCGCCCCCGCCTCTTGGGGCGTGCCCTCAATCATCTCGCGCTGGCCGGCCACCTGGGGAGCAAAGACCTTCTCCACCTGGGTGTAGCTGCCGGCCAGGCCCACCTCATCCTCGGACAAGCCCAACTCCGAGGCGGTTACTGTGGGCACCTGGTACTTTTTGGCCCGCATCTTACCCTTGAGCGAGGGCGGCCGAGGTTCGCCTATCTCCCGCACCACCGTGATAACCCCAGGAAGCGGCAGCCGCACCACGTCGAAACCGTCGTCCATCTGCCGCTCCACCACCAGCTGATCCTCAGCCGCCTCTCTAAAGGCCTTGACAAAGGCCACCTGGGGTAGGCCCAGCCTTTGGGCCAGCCCCGGCCCTACCTGGGCGGTGTCTCCGTCAATGGCCTGTTTGCCGCAGATGATCACATCGGCGCCCCCCAGATGCCTGACCCCGGCGGCCAGGGCTGCGGTGGTGGCCCAGGTGTCAGACCCGGCAAAGGCGCGGTCACTCAAAAGCAGACCTTCATCAACCCCAAAGCCGATGGCCTCTTTGAGGGCGGCCTCGGCCTGAGGGGGGCCCATGGAAAGGGCGATTATAACGCCGCCCATCTGCTCCCGCAATCTGAGAGCCGCTTCCAGGGCGAACAGGTCAAAAGGGTTTATGATGCTTTCCACGCCCTCGCGTTTTAGGGTGTGCGTCTTGGGGTCCAGCCGCACGCTGGCAGTATCCGGCACTTGTTTGATGCAAACGATGATCTTCATTAATACGGAATCTCCCGGAGCTGTGCCTGGGTTTTCCCAGCCGCCAAAACTCGCCGGACTTACTTGCGGCGGCCGTATTCCTTATTGAGTTCCTGGCCGATAATGTTCTTTTGAATCTGGTTGGTGCCTTCGTATATCTGCAGGATCTTGGCGTCGCGCATCATCTTCTCTACGGGGTACTCGCGCATATAGCCGTGTCCGCCCAAAACCTGCACCGCATTGGTGGTGACCTCCATGGCCACGTCGGTGGGAAAAAGCTTGGCCA
>JASFOZ010000501.1:0-3174 GCA_050116255.1 Desulfarculaceae bacterium | reverse complement strand
TATCTCGTCGCTGATAACATAGGGTGGACCCTCTCTGCCCGGCGCCATCTCGGCAATGGCCTGCATCCGCTCCGGGCTCAAGAGCTGGCCCGTGGGGTTGGCGGGCGAGTTTATCAGGATCGCCTTGGTGCGCGGACTCAGGCTTTTGGCTATTTCTTCGGGGCGGTATTGAAAGCCGTCATCCTCGTGCACCGGCACTCTTACAGGTACGCCGCCCACAAAGTTGATGAAGTTGTCGTAACAGGCATAACAGGGATCGGAGATGATTACCTCGTCTCCGGGTTCCAGCATAGCCGAAAATAAAAGCAGCATGGCAGGGCTGGTGCCGCTGGTGATCAGTATCCTTTCGGGCTTGGTTTCCACCCCATACCGCCCGTTGTAATAGCCGGCAATTGCCTCCCGCAGCTCCAGAAGCCCCAGGGAGTGGGTGTAATGGGTCTGGTTGCTGTCCAGGGCCCGCATGGCCGCATCCTTGATGCATTGGGGGGTATCAAAGTCCGGCTCCCCCACCTCCAAGTGGATGATGCTGCGGCCTTGCTGCTCCAGGGCCTTGGCCCGTTCCAGGACATCCATCACGATGAAGGGCGGCAGTTCTTTTGCCCGGGAGGTGATCCCCATATTATTTGCTTTCTCATTAGCAAGGGTAATGGCTGTTTCCCCGGCCACTCCCTTATATTACCTTATTCAGGGAATACTCGATGATACCCTCAGCCCCCAGCTCCAGCAGGTGGGGGATTAGGTCGCGCACCTGGCGCTCGTCGATCACGGACTCCACGGAGAACCAGTCCGAATTATAGAGATTGGCCACCGTGGGGGCGTTGAGGCTGGGAAGGGCCTCCACGATGTTGTGCAGCTTAATCTTGGGCACGTTCATCTTGAGCATGACCAGCCGCTCGGCCTCCAAGGCTCCTTTGAGCAGCAAGGCCAGCTGCTGAATTTTGCGCTGCTTGTCAGGGTCCTGCCACGATTGCGGGTTGGCAATTAGTTGGGTGGTGGACTCCATCAAGTCCTTTATGATTTTGAGGCCGTGGGCGCGGATGGTGGAGCCGGTTTCGGTGACCTCTACAATGGCGTCGGCAAGGCCGTTTACCACCTTGGCCTCAGTGGCGCCCCAGGAGAAGTGCACATCCACCTGTATACTGCGCTCCTCAAAATAGCGCCGGGTGAAATTGACCATTTCCGTGGCCACACGCTTACCGGCCAAGTCCTCGATTTTATTTATGCCCGAATCCTTGGCCACGGCCAAAACCCAGCGGGCGGGCCGGGTCGAGACCTTGGAGTAGACCAGTTCGTCAACGAACTCGACCTGGGACTGATTCTCCAGGATCCAGTCCCGGCCGGTTATGCCCGCGTCCAAGGTGCCGCTTTCCACGTAACGGCTCATTTCCTGGGCCCGGCAGATGGAGCAGTCTATCTCGGAGTCGTCGATCTCGGGAAAGTAGGAGCGTCCGTTGACGTTGATCTTCCATCCCGCCCTCGAAAATAAGCGCACAGTGGCGTCTTGTAAACTGCCTTTGGGGATGCCCAATTTCAATGGTTGGTCCATAGTGATATCGCCTTTGCCTGGAATATCTCTTGCTCAGCTATTCATGATCGGCCTATAAACAGCCGTCTTCTCAAAGCTCATTTCGAATAGACCTCTTTGGGATCGAATACAGGCTCGCCCTCGATCACCAGACGGTCGCCATCCAGCCTCAGATGGAAACAGGAGCGCATTCCAGTATGGCAGGCAGCCCCGCCCACCTGCTCGACTTTAAAGAGTACCGTATCTTTATCGCAATCAACATATATGGCTTTCACTTTCTGTACATGGCCGCTGGTGCCGCCTTTGTGCCATAGCTCCTGCCGGGACCGGGACCAGTAATGAACCTCGCCGGTCTCCAGAGTTTTCTCCCAAGACAGTTGGTTTATGAAAGCCAGCATTAGAACTTCGCCACTGGCTACATCCTGGGCGATGGCCGGTATCAATCCGCCCGTTTTTGCGAAATCCAGCTGAACCATATTATTCGCTCCGTCTGGGGCTGTTGTTAGGGCGCTTTGTATGTATCCCCGGGTGGTTGGCTTGTCAAGCCTGCACAAAAGGAGTTGATCAATTTGCCATTATTCTTTCCAGAGTCCTGTTGTTTAAGCGGCTGTGGCTTTACCGTGAATATGCTAATATAATTCAGATGATCGTATAAGGAGAAGGTCATGAGTCCTGAAAAGCGGAAAAAGGCCGTACGCACCTTGGACTTGGATCAGGCCTTTGCTGATTTCGACTTGGACCGCAGAAAACACGGCCGGGTGGTCCCTTCGCCTGATGTGCCTGTGACCTTGGACATCGAAAACCAAACCGTGGAACTCCAGGACATCAGCGCCGGGGGCTGTTCTTTTTTCTTTCCCGAGCATTTGGAGTCAGGATGGCTCCATCAATGCCGTCTGCAACTGCCCGGGCAGGCCGGACCTTTTGACCTGCAGTTGATTATCGTGCGTAGTGACAGCACCCGGCTGGCCCACTGCCGCTTTGAAGAGCTTTCGGTAAAGCATTTTGACCTGATTCAGGATTACGTGCTTGAGCGCCAGGAAGACTTGCTGGAACAGGTCATCGACCCTGAGGAAGACGACTCCATCCTTCCCTGAAACAGGCTTTTATTAAATAGTCCTTTTCATAATCAGGGCATCATCACAATCCAAGAGCCCACGTTGCCCTTGATCATCAGGACAGATGCTAAACCCGCACTTTTCATAGGCGCGTAGAGCACGCTGGTTGCTGGCTGAGGGGCATATAACAAATCCGTTAAAGGCCAGTTGGTCATGTAAATGCCCACATAGCATATTCAGGGCCGCTGTGCCCCAACCCTGGTTGCAATGGTCTTCGCTTCTCATCCAGATGTCGACGTCCACCTCGCTGGGCCCGGAATACCTGGCATCATAACTCACCACCCCGGCATCTTGGCCCTGCACCAGGATGATGAAAAGCCCTCCCTGATCCGGTCGGCTTTGGTCAAAGAAAAAGGGAAGATAGTCCTGGGTAAACTGCTCCCAGGAGGGCGGCGGTTCACCAGGGCAGAAGACAGGGTTTTGATAGGCCCGCAGCAGCCAGTCAAAGACCTGGCGGCGATCAGCGGGTGTGGCGGGCCGCAGAGTGACTTTTCCTTGCCCCATGGCGATTATCGAAACTTGGTCAAGACAGGA
>JASFOZ010000500.1:0-3193 GCA_050116255.1 Desulfarculaceae bacterium | reverse complement strand
GACAGCCAGGGATATCCCTATATAACCCCGGTAAACTTCGTTCTGATGCAGGGAAATATCTACTTCCACTGCGCCCCCAAGGGCGAGAAGCTGGACAACCTGGCCCGGGAGGGACGGGTCTGCTTTGAGGTGGATGTTCCCCTGGCCTATGTGGAGGTTGGTTTCAACGAAGAGAAGAACCCCTGCCGCACCCACCAGCTCTACCACAGCGTGGTCATCCGGGGCCGGGCCCGGGTGCTGGAAGACGGCGAGGCCAAGACCGAGGCCCTAAACGCCCTGGTGGCCAAGCACGAGGGAGGCCGGGAGTTCCCCCCGGTGACTCCCGACTCGCCCGCCTTTAAGGCCTGCCGGGTGGTGGAGATCACTCCGGAGATGGTCAGCGGCAAATCGGACCTAATACAAGGCAAACCGGAAGAGGTCAGGCGCGCCCTGGCTGAATCTTTATTAAATCGGGGGCTGCCCGGGGATATTCAGGCGGTGAAGGACATGGGGTTTGAGTTGAGGGGAGGGCCGGACCAGGGCTGGAGCTTGAAGGGCTGAGCCCGGTAAAGGCCCGGCTCAGCGCCTTTTTGTTCTCAAGACCGGCAGGGATAGGCACCGGCCTAACCTGATATAGTCTTCGGGAGATAACCCAACCGTTTTTAGGTCCCATTATTAATCAATTAGGCTTTTTGACCGATTCTGGGCGGTTTTTCCCCGAAAAAGCAAAAAAAATGCCCCACCCCCTTGCAAAGGGTAGTGGAGATGCTTATTATTCGTGCGTTAGCACTCACCACCGGCGAGTGCTAACAATCTTATAAACCAATTATAGCCGTGAGTTACCAACTAAGTTTTTAACTTGGACGGTATGGAGTTAGTTTGATTCCCAAAAACCTTAAGGAGGATGGATAGAGATGAAAATCCAACCATTGCAGGATCGAGTTATCGTCCAGCGGATCGAGGAGGAAGAGAAGACCTCCGGAGGCATCATCATACCCGACACCGCCAAGGAAAAGCCCCAACAGGGCAAGATCATGGCCGTGGGCCCCGGCAAGGTGCTCGAAGGCGGCACCCGTGTGGACATGACGGTGAAGAAAGGGGATCTGGTTCTGTTCGGCAAGTACGCGGGCAGCGAGGTCACCCTGGATGGCGACGAGCTCTTGATCATGCGTGAGGATGACATCCTGGGCATCATCAAGAAGTAAGGCCGCCGGTCCAGGCTCGGCTGAAAACGTCAAATTGCTAAATTTACTGGAGGATATAAGCAAATGGCCAAAGAACTAAAGTATGACGTCAAGGCCCGCGAGGCTACCATGCGCGGTGTGGACACCCTGGCCAATGCGGTGAAGGTCACCCTGGGGCCCAAGGGTCGCAACGTTATTATTGAAAAGACTTTCGGCTCACCCACCATTACCAAAGACGGCGTGACTGTGGCCAAAGAGATCGAACTCGAGGACAAGTTCGAGAACATGGGCGCCCAGATGGTCAAGGAAGTGGCTTCAAAGACCTCGGACGTGGCCGGCGACGGCACCACCACCGCCACCGTCTTGGCCCAGAAAGTTTACTTCCAGGGCTCCAAGCTGGTGGCCGCCGGGCATAACCCCATGGCCATCAAGCGGGGCATTGAAAAGGCCGTGGAGGCGGCGGTGGAGTCGCTGAAAAAGCTGTCCAAGGCCACCAAAGACCAAAAGGAAATCGCTCAGGTGGGCACCATCTCCGCCAACAATGACGCCACCATCGGCAACATCATCGCCGAAGCCATGAACAAAGTGGGCAAAGAAGGCGTCATCACCGTGGAAGAGGCCAAGGGCATGGAGACCACCTTGGAGGTGGTTGAGGGCATGCAGTTCGACCGCGGCTACCTCTCCCCCTACTTTGTCACCGACCCTGAGAAGATGGAAGTCAATCTGGAGGACCCCTACATCCTCATTCACGAGAAAAAGATCTCCAACATGAAAGACCTTCTGCCCATCCTGGAGCAGATCGCCAAGATGAGTCGGCCCCTGGTCATCGTGGCCGAGGACGTTGAAGGCGAAGCCCTGGCCACCTTGGTGGTGAACAAGCTGCGCGGCACCCTCAACGCCTGCGCGGTCAAGGCCCCCGGCTTCGGCGATCGCCGCAAGGCCATGCTCGAGGACATCGCCATCCTCACCGGCGGCACCGTGATCTCAGAGGACCTGGGCGTCAAACTGGAAAACGCCACCCTCAACGACATGGGCACTGCCAAGCGCATTACCGTAGACAAAGACAACACCACCATCGTGGACGGCGGCGGCTCCCGCAAGGCCCTGGAGGGCCGGGTCAGGACCATCCGGGCCCAGATCGAGGAGACCACCAGCGACTACGACCGCGAGAAGCTGCAGGAGCGCCTGGCCAAGCTGATCGGCGGCGTGGCTGTGATCAATGTGGGCGCGGCCACTGAGACCGAGATGAAAGAGAAAAAGGCCCGCGTGGAAGACGCCCTGAACGCCACCCGCGCCGCGGTGGAAGAGGGAATCGTGCCCGGAGGCGGCGTGGCCCTGCTGCGCTGCATCGAGGCCGTGGACAAGGCCCGCGACAAGATCAAGGGCGAAGAGAAGTTCGGCGCCGACATCATTAAGAGGGCCTTAGAAGAGCCCCTGAGGCAGATCGCCAACAACGCCGGAGAAGAAGGCTCGGTTGTGGTCCGTAACGTTGCCGAGATGAAGGGCGCTCAAGGCTATAATGCCGATACCGAAACATATGAGGACTTAATGGCCGCCGGCGTCATCGACCCCACCAAGGTGGTGCGTTTTGCCCTGCAGAACGCCGCCAGCGTGGCCGGCCTGCTTTTGACCACCGAGTGCATGGTGGCTGAAAAACCCAAAGAGGATAAGGGCGGCGGCATGCCCCCGATGCCCGGCGGCGGCATGGGCGGTATGGGCGGTATGTACTAAGATATGCTATCAGGGAGAACCCTCTGGGCAGGGTTCTCCCGTTTTTTATTCCGCTTTTGAACCAGCCCTGGAATTCGAACTACAGCCGGACCTTGAAAAAGGTCCGGCTGTTTTGACTCCTGCCCGGTTGGCCGCCACCCGCCGGAGGGTCGGCCCAGGCGTATGGTTTTTGAAAACGGCCTTTTTTTAGGTTCGATTTCTAAAAATCCCAGAATAGTATTTGTTGTACCAGGTTGCGGGCCTTGGCCTGCAGCAGAAAATACTCGAAAAGAAGTTTCCCCCCAGGCCAATTTGCGCTA
>JASFOZ010000499.1:0-3208 GCA_050116255.1 Desulfarculaceae bacterium | reverse complement strand
GGATATAACCTACCGCCGGCGGCTGGAGGAGCAGCTAATGCATTCCCAAAAAATGGAGGCCGTCGGCAGCCTGGCCAGCGGCATCGCCCATGACTTCAACAATATCCTGCAGGCGATCGGAGGCTACTCCCAATTAATCACTTCCGGCTTGGACAAGGGTAAACCCTTGCAGGACTATGTTGACCAGATCAGGGTCGCCACTGACCGGGGCGCTGACCTGGTTCGGCAGATGTTGACTTTCGGGCGGAAAATGGAGCCCAGCCCGATGCCGGTGGATTTGAATCATCAAGTCACTCAGGCGGTTAATCTGTTGTCCAGGACCATCCCCAAAATGATCGATATAGAAACCAAGCTAGCGCCGGACCTGTGGCTGGTGGATGCTGACCCCAATCAATTCGAGCAGGTTGTTATCAACTTGGGCACCAATGCCCGGGATGCCATGCCTGGTGGGGGAAGATTGATGATTGAAACCCGCAATGTGACCCTGGAGAATACCCATCACCCGGAGTTCCCAGAGGTTGTTTCCAGGGATTTCGTCCAGCTGATTGTGTCTGATACTGGGAAGGGCATGGAAAAGCGGGTCTTGGAGCAGATTTATGATCCTTTTTTCACCACCAAGGGGGTCGGGGAAGGCACCGGCTTGGGGCTGTCCATAGTCTACGGAATCGTCAAAACCCATGGCGGACATATAAGCTGCACCAGTCAACCCGGTGAAGGCGCCACCTTTAATGTTTATTTACCAGCGGCCAAAGGCAGCGGTCTGGCGGAAGACATGGAGCCTGGGCCCCAGGATAAAACCCAGGGCGGCCACGAGACCGTTCTTTTGGTAGACGATGACCAGGGTGTTTTGGGTGCGGCCCGGGAGATACTGGAGGAGTTCGGCTATAATACTGTTTGCGCCGGCAGTGGCGAAGAAGCCATTGATATATATAAAAAAATGGGGCAAAAAATAGATTTGGTCTTGTTGGATTTCGGTATGCCCGGTTTGGGAGGCCGAAAGACCCTGGATGAACTGATCCGCCTCGACCCCAAAGCCAAGGTGATAATAGCCACCGGGTACTCACTGGATGGGCAGGTAAAACAAACCCTGGATGCCGGTGCCAAGGCTTATGTAGGCAAGCCCTACCGATTGGCCGATCTGCTGCTAAAGGTCAGGGAGGTCTTGGATCAATAATTATCTCTGCCTGGGCATCCTGCAAATAATTTTCAACACTTAACAGGTCGGTTTTACCCAAAAAGCGCAGGGCAGAGGCAGAGGTCCTTCTTCTATCTACGGGCCCGGCCTAAAATCCTGATCTCCACTGGTTGCTGTGGGCGCTGGCGGCCAATGCGGACCGTACCCGGAAAGAATGCCTCCACCGCCTCTATGGCGGCTCTGAGTTCCCCGGAAAGCCTGTCAACCGTCAAGCGGCTGTCTCCGGGCGCGCAAGCCAAAGGGGCAAGCAGCTTTGCCGCCTGGGCGGCGGTTATTCCGGCGCCGCTGCGCAGAAAGCCCAGCAACGGCTCGGCAGCGTCGTTGGCCAGGGCTGAGGGGCGCCCCCCTTTGCGCCCCAGGATGGAAAAACCCACACGGCATTTGGACCCTTGAGCCCAGATCAAAAGGGCCGAACCCGGACCGGCCTTGGCCTGGCGGATGCGCCCTTTAGCCTTGATCCGGTGCAGCTCAAGCCGGCTCAAGGCCCCCTCCAGGGCCTGTTCGGCAAGGTGCCCGGGCAACCCCGATGTCAACACCTCGATGCCGACTGCCGAGGCCTGGAAGGGTTTGTCGGCAAGCATGGGTTGAAACCGAAGCGCGGGTTTTACGGTGATTTCCGCTTCACCACCTCCACGGGGATGAAAGCCGGGGCTGATCTCACGGAAAGCCAGGTCAAAGCCAATAGAACCTAAGTTGGGGATCAATACTTGAGAGATCTCCTCGCTGGTGAAACCTCCATAAACATGGGTGCCGCCGGACAAAATAACATGGCTGGGGTCAGCGGCCGCGGACAAAGGGAGTACAATGGTTTCCAGGACCAAACTAAGGGGCGCGGCGCTGGCTTGGCGTTGGGCCACATCAAAGAAGTATTCTCCACCCTTGGGAGACTGGGGCCACAGTTCCAGGTCTGAGCCCTCATTATCCAGGCGGAATCTTCCCCCGCTTACCACGGCTGCGGCGGCAGCGGCGGTGTATCCGCCCGGCCCCAACCCGGGGCGCGGTTTGAGGCCCTCGCTCATCAAGCCGCCGAGCCTAAGCGGCCGGGTGGTATAAGCGCTCAAGGCCAGAGCGGTGCGCATTGCCTGGTTGCGGCCGGCTCCGGCCTTTGGCATATATACCGGGTTTTGACTCATTGACCTTGTGTTAACCAGTATGCTTGAGAAAAGGGCATCATGAGTATACCCTAACCCCCCGGTGGCGCCACTGATGGCTGCTTCAAAAGGAAACCTCGTTCCAGAGCTTGCCCTGACAAATGGCCTGGGATATTCTTGGACACTTACTAAGTCTTGAAGGTTGTGAATAAAGTGTGGCTTTGCAATGGGATTTCATTGGGGACACCTAAAGAGCCCGGTTGGGGCTGAGGCTGGAATTAACCGTATTTGTTACTGACTAAAGATAGTTGCGAACAAATTTCAGCCCAACCCATTCCACCATGCGAGACGGGCAAGCGGCCATTTTAAAATTCACAGTCTGATCAAATGGTTGACATGCGGAAAAAAACCGGGCCGGGATATATTTCAGCGGACAGCCACAACCCTGGTTGGGCTCTTGGCCAAGGCTTGAACCAGGCCCTGAATTATCTTAAACAAAATGAACAGGTTATGGTTACCGGCCTTGAGGGGGGAGCCCGGGCCTTTGCCATAGCCAAGGCCTGGCTGGCTCAAGCCCGCACCTGGCTTGTGATTTGCCCCACCCTGGCTATGGCCGAAAGCCTGGCCCGGGACCTGGATTTCTTCCTGCCCAGCCGGGCGCCCGATTCCGCCCTGGTGACGCTTTACCCTTCCTATGAGATCTCCGCCTACCAGCAATTGGACCCGCCTCCAGAAGTGACCGCCCGCCGAATAGCGGTTCTATGGAAATTATTGAGCAGTGACAGCCCCTTACTGGTGGTCACCTCGGCCAAAGGCCTCACTCCCCGCCTTTGCCCGCCCGAATACATAGTGGACAATGCCATACACCTGGAGCCTGACCGTCAAGTGGAGCGTGAGGAGTTGGTCCAAAACCTGCTGAACA
>JASFOZ010000498.1:0-3209 GCA_050116255.1 Desulfarculaceae bacterium | reverse complement strand
GCCCTTGGCAAAGGCGTCGAGAGAGTTGTGCACCATTTCTCTAGCGATATCGTATAGTTGCCCCAGACGCCCGGAAATCTCCATGGGGTCCATTTCGTTCAAGGTCAAAGAGCGCCAGGCCAAGTTTACGGCCTGGTCCCCCATGCGCTCCAAAAAAGAGCAAATCTTTATAGCGGCGGATAGGAACCTAAGATCCACCGCCACCGGCTGCTGGGTGGCCAGCAAGGTAATGGCCTTTTCGTCTATTTCGTTTTCCAATAGGTCAATACGGCGATCACCGTCAATCACGCTTTGAGCCAGCGCGTTTTTACGGTGAATCAGCGACTCATAGGCATCTTGGATAGCCGCTTCCACCAGGCCTGCCATACCCAGGAGGTCGTCTTTGATCTCCCGCATCTGGCGGTGAAAATGAGAGTGAATTTCCATACAGCAGTTTTCCTTATTACTTAGCCGAACCGGCCGGTGATATATTGTTCGGTCTGTTCTTCATGGGGCCGGGTGAAGATCATCTCGGTGTTGCCCACCTCAATAAGTTTACCCATGTAAAAAAATGCCGTGGTGTCAGAGACCCGGGCCGCCTGTTGCATGTTGTGAGTGACTATTATAACAGTATAGTTTTTTTTGAGCTCCTTAACCAGTTCCTCGATGCGGGCGGTGGCGATGGGGTCCAAGGCGCTGGTGGGCTCGTCCATCAGCAGGATCTCCGGCTTCATGGCCACGGCCCGGGCGATGCACAGCCTTTGCTGCTGGCCTCCGCTGAGCCCCAGGGCCGATTGATGGAGAATGTCTTTCACCTCATCCCAGAGGGCTGCCGCCTTAAGAGATTCTTCCACCAGTTGGTCCAGGCTGGGGCCCTTGGCCAAACCGTGGAGGCGGGGGCCGTAAGCCACGTTGTTGTATATGGATTTGGGAAAAGGGTTAGGCTTTTGGAAGACCATGCCAACCTGGCGGCGCACTTCCACCGGGTCCACATCGGGATCATATAAATTGACGCCCTCCAACAAAACCTCTCCCTCAACCCGGGTGCCGGGAATCAGTTCATTCATCCGGTTCAAAAGCCGCAGGAAGGTGGATTTACCGCAGCCGGAAGGGCCGATCAGGGCTGTCACCTGGTTGCGTTCCACCTCCAGGTTGACATTGGTAAGCGCCCGGAAATCGCTGTAAAAGAAATCCAGGTTTACTACCTGAATGACTGTGTTTTGATTGGTTACCATTTTTTGGTCCTTCTGATGCGGGTGCGCAAGATGATCGCCGCTAAGCTGAGCCCCAAAACCACACTGATCAAGACCAACACGGTTCCGTACTGCAAGGGCCGGGTTTGTTCAATGTGGGTGCCGGCAGTGGCCAGCACATAGATGTGATAGGGGAGGGCCATGACTTCATCAAAGGGCGAAGAAGGCAGGTGCAAGGTGTAGAAGGTGGCGGCGGTGAACATGATCGGTGCGGTCTCGCCGGCAGCCCTGCCCAGCCCCAGGATACCCCCGGTGAGAATGCCGGGCAAAGCGGCGGGCAACACCACCTTGCGGATGGTTTGCCAGCGGGTTGCACCCACGGCCAAGGAGGCCTCGCGGAAGGTCGAGGGCACCTGCCTGAGGGCCTCCTCCGAGGCGCCGATGACGGTGGGGAGTATCAACAGCCCCAGGGTCAAGGAGCCGGCCAGGATGCTGGTCCCGAAGCCGAAGAAGATACAAAACAAGGCCAGACCAAAAAGCCCAAATACCACCGAGGGTACTCCGGCCAGGTTCTGGATGCCCAGGCGAACGATGCGGACCAGCCTACCCTCGGTGGCATATTCGCTTAGATATATTGATGCCGCTACCCCCAGAGGCAGGGCCACCAACATGGCTCCTATGGTCAGGTAAAAAGTCCCTATGATGGCGGGAAAGATGCCCCCTTTGGTCATGGAGTCTCTGGGCACATCGGTTATAAAGGTCCAGGTGATGGCCCCGATCCCATGAATAATTATGAAAACCAAGACTCCGCCCAGTGCCAGAAAAACCAGGGCAATGGCCAGGCGCAGCAAGCCAAAGGCGACCTTTTCACGAAGTTTGCGCGACTGCAGGGTAATCGTCATAATGTGGCCGCCCCTTTTTGCTGGAATTTTTGGCTTACATGGGCGGCAATCAAGTTGAAGCCCAGAGTTATGAAAAACAGCACAATGCCGATGGCAAACAGGGCATAGTAGTGTTCGCTGCCCACCGGGGTTTCGCCCATTTCAGCGGCGATGGTGGAGGGCAAAGGCCTGACCGAGTCAAAGATGCTGGTGGGTATCTGGGCGGCGCCGCCGGCCACCATCAAGACCACCATGGTTTCACCCATGGCCCGGCTCATGCCCAGGATAGTGGCGGTACCCATTCCAGAAAGAGCCCCCGGCACCAACACCCGGGTCAGGGTCTCCCAGCGGGTGGCCCCCAGGGCCAGGGAGGCCTCCACCAGTTCCCGGGGCACTGCATGCAGGGCATCCTCGCTGATGCTGGCTATGGTGGGTATGGCCATGAGTGCCAGCATGATGGAGGCATTGAGTATATTGAGGCCGGTGGGGATATCGAGCCACTCCTGCATCATAGGGGCCACCACCACCATTCCCACAAAGCCCAAAACCACCGAGGGCAGGCTGGCTAAAAGCTCCACTCCGGGCTTGATCCATTCCCGCACCTTGGCATTGGCCACTTCGGCCAGGTACAAGGCGGTGCCCACCCCCAAAGGAACTGCTATCAGGGATGCCACCAAAGTTACTGAGAAAGACCCCAAAATAAGCGGCAAGACCCCGAAATCGGCGGGATCATAAGTGGGATACCAGAACTGCCCCAAAAGGAAGTCGTCTATGCGGACGGTGGCAAAAAGCCCCACGCCTTCTTGAAAGAGAAAAAGAACGATCAGGGCCATAACCACCACCGAGAAGAATCCGGCAATGGTGAACAACCACTTGATCCAGGCCTCACGGGTGCGGCCGCCGCTTTTACTGCGCCTGATTTTCCCGCCTGCTTGGGCGGCGGACTGCATCTTAGTTCCGATCGCCTCTGCTTGTGTCGCAGCCTGCATCACAATCTACCTTCTCACCAGGAAAAATTCGATTTCCTTCAAAATATGGCAATTATAGGTTTCCAGGCCAGTCTTATAGGATGACAATTCTGTTACAATCCCTTGGCCTCAATTCTGTTGTCCCTGGGTGATTGTGGTTCTGGATTGATTAAAAAACGCCCCGACCA
>JASFOZ010000497.1:0-3219 GCA_050116255.1 Desulfarculaceae bacterium | reverse complement strand
AGCGGCCCTGGACCTTCCCGGCGCCTGCCGGGATATTACCGCCTGGCTGTTACAGCGAATAAAGGGAAGTGGCAGCAAAGAGAAATCTCCAAGGGCCGCAGAGCTGAGCCCAAATGATAAAGAGTCAAAATGATCAAGGCCGTATAGGGACCACCAATGGCAATAAAAATATTTAAGCTGGCTTTCATATGGATCTTGATGGCCGCTCTTTGCCTGCTCGGCTTGGAGGTGATCTGCCGTGCCGTCATTTACAATCGGCCCTATGTAGGCCTGGCTTATCAACCCCATATCATTCCCATGCCCGCAGACTTGAGACAAAAAAGCCCTACGCCGGACAAGTTTGCCATTTTGGGCCCGCACCAGCCCCATCTGGATCAAGTGGTGCTTTTGAGCTTGGATAATCCCTTCCGGGTGGTGACCAACGGCTCGGGCCTGCGGCGCAAGGCTGAAGTCTCTGTGCAAAAGCCCCCGGACCTGCGGCGGGTTTTTTGTTTGGGGGATTCTTTCACCTTTGGCGGGTATGTTGCCAATGATCATACCTATCCCAGCCTCCTGGAGCAGGTGCTGACCACGCTCAATCCTGGCCTGCGTTTCGAGGTCCTGAATGCGGGCAAGTCGGGGCAGACCCTGCGTCAAGAGGCTGATCTTTATCTGCAACGGGGACACCGCTGCAAACCGGACCTGGTTATCCTCCAGGTTTTGGATAATGATGTCCCCAGCTATGAAGACTCCAGCTTCGCTGCCCTGAGTTTCCTGCCGGAGACCGACACCAGCACCTTATCCGGGAAAATTAAGGCCTGGTTGAAATCAAATTTAAAGCAGATAGCCCTGCTCAGGGTCATTCGGGAGCTGAAATTCTATTCCATGGGCTATTGGGGCGCCAAAGAGCGCGAAGACATTAGAAATAAACTTTTAACCAGGGCGGCACAAAGAGGCAACCTGCTTAAACCCAAGGAACACCGCACGCCCAAACAAACCTTGCTGTGGACTGACCCCAAGTTTCGGGACCGGCTGGAAAAGTGTAAGAACCTGAACGAAAAAGATTTTTCCCGGTTGGCCAAATTCTGCGGTCAGGAAAAAACGCCGCTGCTGGTGGTTCTCTTTCCCACCCAGAACCTCATAAGGCTGCAAAGAACCGACAAAAATCCAGTGGCTGCTTATTACCGGCAGCTTTGCGCAAAATATGAAGTGGACTTTGTAGATTTAACCGGCGAATTCGACCGAGGTGATGAGACCAAGCGTCTTTTCTTGTGGCCCTGGGACGGCCATCTCAGCTTTGAAGGCAATCTGCTGATTGCCAAAAGCCTGGCCCCAATGGTCATGAAATACTGCCCCCCTTTGCTCCAAAAGTAGTGGGCTGATAGCGGCACCGGGCAAAGTTTGGCGATTGCTTTAATCAGGCGGCCTGGGTGCAGGCCATGGCGGTGGTCACCAGGCCCTCCAGAGTGGTGAACTCCTCCGGGTCCAGCTCGCTGAAATCAAGCTCCAGGCCGAACTCGTCCTCCATGGCCATGAGCATTTGCACAAAACCCAAGGAATCCAGGATGCCCAAGTCCAGCAGATTGGTCTGGGCTTCCAAGGTGGGCGGGCCCAAGCCTTTTTCCTGAGCCAGGCGGACAAGCCGATTTCGTACAAAGGCGTTTATTTTTTCCGCCAAATCATCCATCCAACATCTCCTCAAGGCGATGACCCAAGGCCTTGCGGTCGATCTTTCCGTTTACATTCAAGGGCATATCGCTGATGAAAAATACTTTTTTAGGCACCATGTAATCGGGCAGGGTGCTGGCGCACCTTTTGATCACCTCTCCTTCGTCCAAGGAGGCGGTGGTGCAGATAAAACCGTAGATGGCCTCCACGTTGGGGCTGGCCACCGGCCAAGCCACAGACACCGCCAGGTCGCTCTGACCGGCCTGGCGCAAGGCCTGGTCTATCTCCTGCAACTCCACCCGGTGGCCATGCACCTGCACTTGGTTGTCGATGCGCCCCAAATAGTAGAGGCATCCGTCGTCTCCTTGGCGCACTAAATCACCGGTACGATACCACAGCTTTTGGGGATCTGCAGGCAGGCGCACGAACTGGGCTGCCGTCTTCTCGGGATTATTCCAGTAGCCCCCGGTGACTTGAGTGCCGGCCAGAAGCAGTTCGCCTGAATCACCCAGAGTAACCGCATTCCCCTTCTCGTCCGCCACCAGCCCCTCCTGCTCCGGAAAAATCCAGCCGATGGGAACCACTCCCATCACCGCCTCTTGCGGCGATTTCTCCGGATCCCAGCGGTAGTAGGAGATGGCTATGGTGGCCTCGGTGGGGCCATAGAGATTGTCCAGCACCGCCTGGGGGGCAGCCTGCTGCCACAGGGCGGCGGATTTAGCTGGCAAGGGCTCGCCGCAGAAAAGACTATAGCGCAGGCTGGGGAACAATCCGGGCTTGAGCATGCGCATCTGGGCCATGAACATGATCACCGAAGGCACTGAGAACCACATGGTCAGCTCGTGGTCCCGGATGAACTTGCCCGGCCCCATCAAAGAGCGCTTGGGCAGGCAGTAAAGGCAGGAGCCGCTGCTCCAGCAAACAAAGAGGTCATGCACACTCAAATCAAAGGTAAGATCAAAGGTTTGGGAAAACCGGTCCTGCTCTGTGACCTGATAACGCCGGCGGATATAGTTCACATAGGCACAGGCGTTTCCCTGGCTTACCGGCACTCCCTTGGGCAAGCCGGTGCTACCCGAGGTAAAGAGCAGATAGGCCACATTTTGGGGCGGCACCTCAGGATCATGGCCAGGTTCCTGTTCCACTTTATAATCGGAGCCTGCTAAAACCCGGTGGCCGGCAAATATGGCCTTTAAATCACTTGGGTCTTCGGCGTCGGGGAAGATGAGTGTGAGCCGCTCTTCAAAGCCGGCAAGCACATCCTTTAGCACCTCCACTCCCTCTGAACCCACAATGACGGTCTTGACTCCGGAGAGCGAGAGCATGCGCCGGGTGCGCTCGGCAGGGAAACCGGGGTGCAAGGGCACGTATCCTTTTCCCGCCGCCAGGATTCCCAAAACACCGGCGTAGGCGGTGAGGCTACGGTAACCCAGGACAGCGGCCAGGGGTTGGGCCTGGTCCTCACTACTCAGGATGGCCTGGGCCAAGCCTCCAGCCCTAAGAGCCAGCTGGTCGTAGGTGTAGACCTCTTTGTTGACCCACAACGCCGGCCGTGAAGGAAAGCGGCGCCTG
>JASFOZ010000496.1:0-3220 GCA_050116255.1 Desulfarculaceae bacterium | reverse complement strand
ATCTGGCCGCAGCCAGGCAGATGATGACAGACCAGGCCCAGCCCCTGTCTCAATTGATCGGCAGGCTGGTGCCCACGGCCTTGACTCACCGTAAGGCCTTTGAACTCGAGCTTGACCCTGATGACGGCCTTTTGGCCCAAGACAAGGAGCAGCGGCAAGGCTTGGCCCAAAAAGGCCAAAGCAATCTTTTTAATGCCATTGCCGGGATTTGGCAGCGGATCATAGAGGGTGATTTTACAGCCCAGCCCGAGCCCGGCACTTGCTCGTACTGCCAGTTCAGCCCCCTTTGCCGGGCCCAGTTCAGCCCGTCGAATGCAGGTGATCTCAATGAGGGGTGAATCTCAGGCCCTGGACACCAACCTCTGCCTGACCGCAGGGGCGGGCGCAGGCAAGACCCGGCGCCTGGTGCAGACCTACCTGGACCTGCTCCAGGGCACTGGGCATGCAAAGCCCCTGGACCCGGAACAAATCGTGGCCATAACCTTTACCGAGAGGGCGGCGGACGAGATGCGGACCCGGGTCATGGGCCAGGTGGCGCAGATGGCGTCTGAGGGAGGGCGGGGCCGGGATTGGCAGGAGCTGCTGGCCCGTCTGGAATGGGCGCCTATCAGCACCATCCATGGTTTCTGCGCCGCCATTCTGCGCGAGTTCGGGACCAGCCTGGGCCTGGACCCTGATTTCCAGGTGATGGACGCGGACCAGTTTTCAGATTTGCTGGCCCAGATCATCGGTGATCTCTTGCGGGAGGCATTGGCGGGTACGGACCTTTCCCCGAACCTGGCCCGGCTGCTGCGGCATTACTCCTTTTCCGGGGATTTCGGCCTGCCCGGCATATTGGCCAGCATCTATGCCGCCCTTTCCACCATGGGCGCGAGCCCGAAGCAGGCCAGGCAGCGCACTGCCCAGGCCCATGCCCAGGCCCTGGAGACTGCGCCCGGCCTGGTGCAGGACCTGGGCCGGATCATACCCTCATTACCGGAGGAACTGCAGGCCAGAAAGATCAACCCAGAGACACAATACGGCCGGAAAATGCTCGAGCTCGGCCAAAAGTGGCCCGAGTTGGCCCAGGATCTCCTGGGCGATCCCCTGCACCAATCCGCCTTGGCCCAAATGGATGAATTGTGCAAGGGCAACTGGTCCAAGGCCAAGGACCTCAAGGACCAGATCCGCCAGACCCTGGACCTGCTCTTGTCCCTGCGCCCAGTACCGGCGGCGGCCGCCTTGGCTGATGACCTCCTGGTCCTGGTGCAAGAGGTGTCCCAGCGGGTGGATACCGAGCTGCACCGGCTGGCCGCGCTTTCCTTTGATCATCTCCTCTTGGGCACCAGGGAGTTGCTCTTGCACGACCGTCAGGCCTTGCAGGAGCTGCGTGGCCGCTGGCAGGCCCTGCTCATTGATGAATACCAGGACGTCAACCCTGTACAGGGGCAGATAGCCTATCTGCTGGCCGGAATGGCCCAGCCGCCCGGCTGGGAACCTCGGCAAGGCGACCAGGTCCCCAAGCTGATGGTGGTGGGCGACCGCAAGCAGTCCATATACGCCTTCCGGGGGGCGGACGTGGGCCTGTTCAGCCGCACCATGGCGGAGTTTGAATCCGGCGCTGAAGCCGGGCAAGTGCAGGCTTTGCCTAATAATTTTCGCTCTTGTCACCAGTTGGTGGAGTTTTTCAACCGCCTTTTCGGGCAGGTGTTTGAGCATACCGCCGCCCCATACCCGGAATCAGAGGTGTTTGTCAGATTCCGGCCCGACGACGAGCAGCAACCGGCCCGTTCCCACCCTCAGGGCCTCTATGGCCATCCTTTGGAGATAATTAAGATTCCCGGCCCTGAGGACCTGCCCCTGGCCGCCTGGCGGGAGCTGGAGGCCAAGGCCCTGGCGAGATACTTAAAGTATTTAGTCGAAGATAAAAAAGTCCCGCCTGGGCACATTGCGGTCCTTTTCCGGCGTCTGACCCAGGTTAAGGTTTATGAACAAGCACTTAGCCAGGCTGGCATCGACTACTACACCGTGCGGGGCCAGGGGTATTATGGCTGCCAGGAGATCAGCGACCTGCTTATGGCCTTAAAAGTTGTGCTCCAACCTGGAGACGATCTGGCCCTGGCCTCGTTTCTTCGCTCTCCCCTGGCCGGCCTTAGCGACGAAAGCCTGTTGTGCCTTTGTTATGCCCAGCCTCCCCAAAGGATGCGCCTGTCTTTGGCCCTGGAACAGGAGGCCGTTCTGCCTGAGGGCCTGGGCCAGTCCCAGCAGCGGCGCTGGCAAAGGGCCTGCCGCCTTATCAAGGGCTTGACGCAAATGGCCCGCCGGTTGCAGCCAGCCGAGCTGCTGGAATATCTGCTGGAGGCCACGGACCTTATACCAATCCTGTTACCGACTCCGGGTGGTGAACAAAAAGCCGCCAATATACGCAAGCTTATCGAGATGGCCCGGGACCCGGAGCCGGGCCAGGCCCAGGGGGCGGAGGCCTTTTGCGCCAGGTTGCAGGCATTGGTTGAATCGCCCCCCCAGGAGGCCCAGGCCCCCTTGATGGGGGAAGAGGCTCAGGTGGTGCGATTCATCACCGTACACCAGGCCAAGGGACTACAGTTCCCGGTGGTGGTGCTGCCCGACCTGGCCGGACAGCAGCGCCAAGGCGACCGCTTACCCCCTCCCGGCCCTGGAGGCCTGGTGGGGATCGCCCCCAGGGACCCGGCCACGCATCATACCCAAAAGACCTCAATTTACAATGAGTTAAGGGACCGAGAAAGGGCCAGCCAGGACGCGGAAATTGCCAGGCTCTTTTATGTGGCCTGCACCAGGGCAGAGGAAAAGCTGGTGTTTTGCCTGAACCAGGCCAAGAAGCAAGGCCCCTGGGGCAAGTGGGTGCAGGATATGGTCAGGGGCGATCCCTTATGCCGGGAAGTCGATACAGAGTCCTTGCCCTCATCCTCGGCTGAAAAATCTTCGGGCCTGGCCCTGTCTTGGCCGGGCCTGCTGCCGCCTGAACCAGGGCCAAAGCAGGAAGAAGGGCGGGTGTTGGTGCGGCGCTGCCTGGAGCCAGAGCCAATGCCCTGCCACTTGGTGAGGCTTTCGGTATCCGCCTGGGAGGATTGGTTCAAGTGCCCGAGATTATTTTACTTTACCAACATACTCGGACTGGACCTTGCCGCACTGCCGGCCTTGGCTGCAAAAGACTCACAAGGGCCTGCCTACAGCGCCCGCCTGGGGAGCCTGGTGCACCAGG
>JASFOZ010000495.1:0-3245 GCA_050116255.1 Desulfarculaceae bacterium | reverse complement strand
AGTAGCTTATAAAGCGCATTTTTTATCTTGTCGTTCCGGTATTCGGGTGGGAAGAAGCTAAGTGCTTTCTTAAATCTTTTATTAGAAATCCTTTCAGTGTCCAACGGCTCTGTATCTAGCAAGGCCCCGCAAAATTCAATTGCATTTGCTACTAGAATGAATCCCAAATAATGATAGCCCTTCTTAATAATTTTATCTATTTCTCCAATTATGACTTGTTCGATAAATTCGTTAATGGTCATCTATTCATCCTTCATTATCAAAAAAATAAAATTTCGTGGCTCCGGCCCGCCGATAAGGCCCGGCAAAATATTCAGCTTTATGATGTCTAGTTCTAAGGAGTGAGATCCCCACCAGATGGTTGACATTATGATGTTACTGTTGCCATTCAAGCAATGTCAATAATGAGCCGGCGGCATAGGCAAACAAATCCCCCAGACCCAATAAGACTTTCGTAAAATATAAGTAAGCGCTGTTGTCACTCCAAACCGGCAAAGTTAAGGAGGGCGTCATGTTTTGTACCTTGGCAGACTTGGACCAAGACAAGCTGTCCCGCATTCAGGCCCTGGAGCAGAAGACCGGCGCCACGGTGCTGGCCTTTTCCTGCAGCGACCTGCCGGCTGCCATCATGGACCCGGCAGGACTGGATGAGTTGAAGGGCCTGGAATCAAATCTGGGCCTTTCCCTGGTGGCGGTCAAGGCCTAAGCCTTTGAATTGCATTGCCCTGCCCATATGGCCTAATGCAGGCCGGGTGAAGGTGCGCCCTTTTTGTGTTTCACAGGAGCAAAATTGATTGGGCGACACAATTTATGATGGCATCGGCTGCTGGCTTGATTATTATTTTAAGTAGTAGAAGCTCAACCTAGGGGGATGTATGCGCAAAATAGCTCTAATATGCCTGTTGGTCTTGATATCCGCCTGCACCAGCACCAGCCTGATAAATGTGTGGGATTCCAAGACTATTCCGGCACAACCTCTCACCAAGATATTGGTGTTGGGCGTGTCGGATCAACAGAGCACCAAACGCTCCTTTGAAGACCTCTTTTCCGCGCAACTGGCCAAGCACCAGGTGGAGGCCATACCAGGCTACCTGGTGGTGCCTGAGGGAAAAGAAAAAGATCACCAGGCCATCCGTGAAATCGCCCAAAAGAACGGGGCCCAGGGGGTTCTGGTGGTGCATTACCAAGGCGTGGACACCAGGCAGGAGTATGTACCCCCCACCATTACGCCCACCTACTACCATGGTTTCGGCCGCTATTACCCCTTTGTCTACGGGTATGTTCACCAGCCGGGCTACTACATAAACCGTAAATACCTTCGCCTGGAATCGAATCTGTATCAGGTCTCAGACGGTAAGCTCCTATGGGCGGCCTCTTCCGAGACCCTGGAGCCGGTCTCCATCAGAACCCTGGTCCGGGAACTGTCCGACGCGATTATGCAAGACCTCAAGAAAAAGGGCCTGATTCTCTGAGTTGTAATCACTAAGCAGAAGAAGACTTTCATCATGATAGGTGCAAAACATTTAGAGGAGCTTTTTAAGCTCTACCCGGTGCTAGCAAAAGTCGATCAGGGACTTCTCCGGCATACGCTCTCCAATGCCGAGCTGATAACACTCAAGGCCGGTACGGTTGTTTTCAAGGAGCTCCAGGCCTGCCATGCCTTTCCCTTTATCCTTTCCGGAAAGATCCGCGTTTATAAGCAATCAGTGAATGGAAGGGAGCTGTCCCTGTATAGCGTCACTCCCGGTGATGCCTGTGTCGTCACCGCCGGATGCTTGCTCGGCGATGAGCCCTACAATGCCTCCGGCTCGGTGAAGGCCGATAGCATGTTGGTGATGATGGCATCCCCTGATTTTGAGGGCCTTTTGACTTCCAAGGTGTTCCGGGAGTTCATCTTCTCGTTGTTTTCCAAGAGGATCTTGGGGTTGATGCAACTGGTGGAAGAGGTTGCCTTTGAAAAGCTGGATAAGCGTTTGGCTTCCCTGTTGCTCCGCCAGGGCAATTCCATAAAGGCATCCCACCAAGACCTGGCTGACGAGCTTGGTACAGTCCGAGAGATGGTCACCAGGCTGTTAAACAGCTTTTCTGATGCTGGGTTGATATCCTTAGGCCGGGAACAGATAAAAATCCTGGACAAATCAGCCCTTGAGCAGATCCTGGACGCCTAGAAGCATATCCGCTTTATATCCCAAACAGATATGCCCAATGTAACTTAGGTCGCATACATCTAACCTGTAATCTGCTAAGAACAGGATATCTTATGTAAGGGAGGTTTATATGGCTGTGCGTATCTTGAGGCTGGGCAGTGAGCGGGTTAAAGATGAGGGCATTCGCATAGGAACCGTACGCCGTCCCCCGCGCGGCGTACCCAAGAAAGATTTCGCTGCCAAGAACTGGTATGACGTTTGGCTGCCCAATCTGGCTCCCAGCAACGAGACCATGAAAATGGGTAAGAACGCCAAAACCGACAAGGAATGGCTGGCTTTCAAGAAGAAGTATCGCGCTGAAATGGCCGCGCCTGACAGCACGCGTCTTTTGGAGCTGCTGGCCGCCTTTTCCCTTAAGACCAATTTCTCGGTGGGGTGTTACTGCCAGGAAGAAGCGCACTGCCACCGTTCGGTGTTAAGGGAGTTACTCATTGAAAAAGGCGCCAAGGTAGAGCCAGAGGGCCGATGATGCCACGCCTCTTTTGGGGAAACTTCTCAGCCTTGCTTGCCGCAGTCCTGTTCGGCGCCTCCATAGCCGCCACCCGGGTGGCGGTTCAAGAAGTTCCGCCGCTTAGCCTGGCGGTTTTCCGGTTCGGCCAAGGGGGCTTGATACTTTTCCTGTGCCTTTTCATCGCCGCCAGGGGCCTGCTCAAAGTCAAGCGCCAGGATTTGCCCTTCCTCATACTCCTGGGGGCGATTATGTTTGCCGCTTTGCCGGTCACCTTTCATATTGGCATCAGCTTTACAGAGGCCTCCAGAGGGGCCCTGATGATGGCCACCATGCCCATATGGAGCGCCTTTCTGGCCAGGGCGGCGCGCAAGGAGCGTCTGACCCCACGGCAGGTTGCCGGCATCCTCATAACCTTCGCCGGCATGGGGGTGGTTCTTTCCGAGCAAGGGCTGAATTGGCAGGCCAATGCCTGGGCCTTGATCGGAGACGGGTTTATGCTCCTGGCGGCCCTTTGTGCGGCAATTTTTGGCGTGCTGGCCCAGCGGATGCTGTCCCGCTATTCCGCCCTTACCGTGACTACCTATGCC
>JASFOZ010000494.1:0-3287 GCA_050116255.1 Desulfarculaceae bacterium | reverse complement strand
AGGCATTGTCAAACGACGTGGTGTTGATCTGGAGCTCGATTTTGTGTCCCAGACCCTGGAGATGATGACCCGCCTGGGCTTGGCCATGCGCCGCGATTTTGAGGGCGAACCTCCCCGTTACGAGCACCGGCACCTGGACGAGCACCACGATCACCTGATCTGCACCCGCTGCGGGTCTATAACCGAATTCCATCACCCCCAGTTGGAAGCGCTTCAAGACGAGGTGGTGCGGGACCAGGGCTTCCATTGCCTGCGCCATCGTCTCCAGGTCTACGGACTCTGCCATAAATGCCTGTCAGACCGGCAACCCACCATGCCTCTGGCCCTGGCTACGCCTGGTGAGCGGGTGCGGGTGGAGAAGGTGGTCAGCGGCGTGAGGGCCTGCCGGCAGCTGGCGGATATGGGTCTAAACCCGGGGACCGAGGTGGAGGTCATCTCGTCCAATGGCGGGCCCATGGTTGTGGCCGTAAAAGGCACCCGCATAGCCCTGGGCCGGGGCGCCGCCCAGAAGGTTCTTGTAAGCAATCTCCCTGGTAAGTAATCTAAATTTTGGCTGGCAGCGGCGAGGGAGTCGCCATACCTCGGCTTGCAGCAGCAGGGATGCCATCATATTTTATATATAATTACAAGTGAGTCTCAACAAAGACACAAGGATTGATCATGTCCCCTTTGACACCCCTGAGAAAACTTCAGCCAGGACAAACAGCCATTGTGGTCAAAGTTAACAGCAGGGGCGAATTGGGCCGCCGTATCAGGGATATGGGCCTAGTCCCCGGGACTCCGGTCCGGGTTATGGGGCGGGCCCCTTTAAAGGACCCGGTGGAGATCAAGCTCCGGGGATACAATCTGACCCTGCGCAACAATGAGGCGGATTTTATCCTGGTCCGCACCGAGGAGCCGAGTTGAACCAAGCCCAGATCACCATGGCCTTGGCCGGCAATCCCAACGCCGGCAAGACTTCTTTGTTCAACGCCCTTACCGGGGCCCGTCAGCATGTGGGTAATTATCCCGGGGTGACCGTGGAAAAGAAGGAGGGTCTGGCGTTTCACCAGGGAACACCGGTGCGGGTGGTGGATCTGCCCGGCACCTATAGCCTGACCGCTTACTCCTTGGAAGAATTGGTAGCCCGGAATTTCCTCATCGGAGAACGGCCCCAGGTGGTCGTGGATGTGGTGGATGCCTCCAATCTGGAGCGGAACCTGTATCTGGCCGTCCAGCTCTTGGAACTGGGTGTACCCCTGGTGATATGCCTCAACATGGTGGATGTGGCTGAGCAGCGGGGCATGAGCATAGACCATCTCAAATTGGCTGAGCTATTGGGCGCGCCGGTGATCCCCACTGTTGCCCGCAGCGGCAAAGGAGTGGATGAGCTTCTGGGGGCGGCGGTGGAGCTGGCCCAAGAAAACCAGGGATGGCGTCCCCTGGAGATTTCCTACGGCATTGACGTGGACCAGGGTATAGCCGAACTCGCAGCCATCCTGCAAGGCTCTGAACCCCGTCAAGGCCTTTTGTCTGCGCGCTGGCTGGCGCTCAAGGCCCTGGAGGGCGACCAGGATGTTTTGCGCAGCGTGGATGAGCAAAGCGAGCTGGGGCAGAGGCTGTTTCCGGTCTGCCGCCGCCTGAGCAAGCACATCAAAAAGACTACCGATGACGACCCGGAAAGCATCATTGCCGACTACCGCTACGGCTTTATCAACGCCATCTCCCGACAGGTGTTGACCGTGGAACGGGAAATCCGTATGGATCTGTCGGACAATGTGGACCGGGTCTTGACCAACCGCCTATTCGGGCCTTTGTTTTTGTTTACGGTTTTGTATGCGGTCTACCAATTTGTGTTTTGGGCCAGCGAGGGGCCTGTAGTCTGGCTGGAGGTTTTTTTCTCTTGGCTGGGGACGGCGGTGGAGGCGGGACTGCCCCAGGGACTTTTACGTTCGCTGATCGTAAGCGGGGTGATAGACGGCGTGGGCGGAGTGCTGGGTTTCGCGCCCCTGATCATGTTTATGTTTTTCGCCATCGCCCTTATGGAAGACACCGGCTATATGGCCCGCATGGCCTATATCATGGACCGGGTTCTGAGGACTTTCGGCCTGCACGGCAACTCGGTCTTGGCCATGATCGTGGGCGGAGGCATCAGCGGCGGCTGCGCCGTGCCCGGGATCATGGCCACCCGGACCTTGAAGGACCCTCAGGCCCGCCTGGCCACCATCCTGGTGGTGCCTTTGATGAACTGCGGGGCCAAACTTCCGGTTTACGCCGTGTTGGTGGGGGCCTTTTTTGCGGGACACCAGGCGCAGGTCATGTTCACCTTGACCTTGATTTCCTGGGCTCTTGCCCTGTTGGCCGCCAAGGTGATGCGCTCGACCATACTCAAGGGGGAGCAGGCTCCTTTTGTGATGGAACTTCCCCCCTACCGCCTGCCCACCTTCAAAGGCCTTCTGATCCATACCTGGGAGCGGACTTGGCAGTACGTAAAAAAGGCGGGCACCATTATCCTGGGGGTGAGTATTTTGATCTGGGCGTTGATGAGCTTTCCGGGCCTTTCCCCGGAACAACAGACTCATTTTAGCGACCGCTTGTCCGGGGCCACAGACGCCCAGGCCCGGGCGGCGGTGCTGACTCGTCAGGCCGAGGCCGAACTTTCCAGCTCAGCCGCCGGCCGCTTGGGACGCTGGTTGAGTTACCTTACCAAGCCCCTGGGTTTTGACTGGCGTACGGACGTGGCCTTGGTGGGGGGATTTGCGGCCAAGGAGGTGATCGTTTCCACCTTGGGAACCGCCTATAGCCTGGGCGGGGGAAATGACCAGGAACATAAGGGTTTAAGCGCCCGCTTGGCCGCCAGCCCAGATTGGAGCCCGCTGAAGGCCTTTGCCCTGATGGTCTTCGTCATGGTGTACGCGCCTTGTTTTGCTACGGTTGTGATCATATACCGGGAGACAGGTTCCTGGGGCTGGCCGGTCTTTGCCGTAATCTACACTACGGTATTGGCTTACTTGCTGGCTTTTTTGGTCTATCAGGGGGGAAGACTATTGGGGCTTGGGTGAGGGTATAGTATGTGGCAGACAGTGGCGGTGATATGTATTGTCTTAGGGGCAGCCTGGTATATTTTCCGGCGTCTACGCCACTCCTTGAGGCGTCTAGGGTCCTCCGGCTGCGGCTGCGCAGACTGCGATGCCGCTGGCACCTGCCCATCTCAAAAAAAAGAGATTTTCCTCAGCCAATGTGACCAGGCCGGCCCTGAGGAAAAATGATGCATTGCCAGCTGACCCATTCAATTAAAAGATCGAGCC
>JASFOZ010000493.1:0-3310 GCA_050116255.1 Desulfarculaceae bacterium | reverse complement strand
TGACCGCAGAGCCTGCCCGGGTGATGGGCGTTATCAAGGCTGACGCCTATGGCCACGGCATGATCAAGGTGGCCCAGGCCCTGGAGGAACAAGGGGTGGGTTGTTTTGGGGTGGCCTTGCTGCAAGAGGCCCTGGAGCTAAGGGAAAGCGGTTTTCAGCAGCCGGTTTTGATCTTCGGCTACACCCTGGAGGATGATTTTCCCCAGGCGGTGCAGGCTGACCTGACCTTGAGCTTGTATACGCTTTCCCAGGCTGAGGCATTGGACCAATGCGCCAGGAAGGCCGGTATAAAGGCCAAGGCCCATATAAAGATAGACACGGGCATGGGCCGTTTGGGGTTTTTGCCCGGAGATGAGGCCCTTGCCCAGATAGAAAAGATGACCAAGCTGGCCCATGTGGAACTGGAGGGCATATACAGCCATTTGGCCTGGGCTGACAACCCTGGCAGCGATTACACCAAAAAGCAGTTCACCAGGTTTGAGGATTTTGTGGCCCGCCTGCGCCAAGGGGGGATTGATTTTCCCCTCAGGCACCTGGCCAACAGCGCCGGGGTGGTGGCCTTTCCAGAGCTGCATATGGACATGGTGCGGCCGGGCATATCCCTGTACGGCTTTTTACCAGACCCGGACATGGCTGCGCCCAGGCCGGTGAGCCTGAAACCGGCCATGCAGGTGAAGGCGCGGCTGGCCCTGGTCAAGGACCTGCCCCAGGGATCGCCCATAAGCTACGGTTGCACCTTCACCACCAGCCGCAAGACCCGCATCGGCACCGTGCCCATGGGCTATGCCGACGGCATTGACCGGGGGCTGTCCAATACGGGACAGGTCCTGGCAGACGGGCAGAGGTGCCCCATCCTGGGCCGGGTGTGCATGGATCAATTCATGGTGGACCTGACCAATGCGCCTCAGGCCGCCATGGGCGACGAGGTGGTGTTGATGGGAACCCAGGATGGGGGAGCGATCAGCGCCGAGGAGATAGGCGCCAGCCTGGGCACCATCTCCTATGAAATTATCACTCGAATAGGCGCGAGGCTGCCCAAGATATACGTGGACTGAGTGGCCGTTAAAAGGCTGGGGGCATGAGCAGCACTTCCGACAATAAAAAACCAGACGGCCTGTCTGTGGAAAGGCAGCGCGGCTGGGTTCGGGCTGTGCAGCAGGGAATTGACGCGCTGGACGCCTCGGTCCAAGAGGGCGTGATGAAACAGGCCGGGGAGAACTGCGCTGCGCAGCTTCTAGCCCTATGCGGGCAGCACCTGGGCAGGCCCGTAGGCACGCCCTGGGACTTGATCCAGGGCTGGAATAAGCTGCGGGATGTACGGGGCCTCAATGGGCGCTGGCAGGTGCAGGGCGACACCATCACGGCTGAGTTCGGCGAGTGCGGGTGCTACCTGGTCCGGTTAGGGTTGATTGAACCCAGCCCCAGCCTTTGTCATTGCTCCCAGAGCATGATGGACGCGGTTTTCAGCAGATCCGCAGGCGCGGACCGCAAGGTGAAAATCCTCAAATCCGTCGGCCGGGGAGATGATGTATGCCGGTTCGAGGTTGAGGTGTAAATCAGCCTCCCTTCAGGCGCATTCTATTTAGAAATCTTTAAAATCATCATCCTCCGAAAGGGCGGCCGATTGCGTTGGGTTCTTCCGGGCCGGGGGCCTTTGCTTGGGTGATATCAGCAACCGGTCGTCAGCATGCCGGGATTCGCCGTCTTGCTCCCCATCATCTTTGGATCCATCGGCGCCATCCCTGATCTTGCTCAGGACTTGAAGCCTTGACACCAACTCCAGCAACACGCCTGAGTGGGAGGAAAGCTCCCGAGAGGATGTGGCTGTCTGTTCGGCATTGGCCGCCACCTGCTGGGTGATCTTGTCCATCTCGCTGGTGGCCAGGTTGACTCCCTCAATACCTTGGGCCTGCTCACCCGATGCATCCGCGATCTGTGCCAGAAGTCCGGCCACCTCTTCGGTGCTTTGGGAGACATGCTGAAAGGTTTCGTCGGTTTCGGTCACCAGATTGAGGCCGTTTTTTATGTTGTCAATGTTGCGTGCGATCAGTTCTTGGGTGTTCTTGGCCGCCTCGGCCGCGCGCATGGCCAGGTTTCTGACTTCGTCCGCCACCACGGCAAACCCGGCCCCGGCCTCGCCGGCCCGGGCCGCCTCCACCGCCGCGTTCAGAGCCAAAAGGTTGGTCTGGAAGGCGATCTCGTCTATGGTCTTTATGATCTTGGCGGTCTCGTCGCTGGCCTGGTTAATCTGCCCCATGGCCTCATGCAGCGAGCGCATGGAGGCATTGGCCTGCTCCACCACCTTTTGGGTCTCTGACATCAAGGAGTCGGCTTTGCGGGCGTTATCAGCGTTGTCCTGGGTCATGGCGGCCATTTCTTCCAGGGAAGAGCTGGTCTGCTCCAGGGAAGCGGCCTGCTCAGAGGCCCCTTCAGCCAGGTTTTGGCTGGCCGACTCAATCTGGCCGGAGGCGCTGGCGGTTTGATGGGCAGTGCGCAGCAGCCCGCCGATTACGCCGGAGAGTGATTTGTTAAGGCGCCTGGCCATCAACATGCTCAAAAACAGCAGCAGCAAAATGCCCAACAAAGCCAGGATGCCGAAGGAATAGGTCACCTGGCCCAAGCTAACGTCATCAACATATATACCGGTGCCTATTAACCATTCCCATGTGGGGAATCCCTTGATAAAGGATATTTTCTTCACCGGATCAGAGTGGCCGGGCTTGGGCCAGTAATAATCAATAAAGCCGCCCTCTGGATTTTGCCGGCACAGGTCCACCATTTCTACAAACAGCTTCTTGCCGGTGGGGTCTTCGAAGCCGCTCATATCCTGGCCATCCAGCTTGGGCTGGATAGGGTGCATGATCATACGGTGGTTATAGTCGTTGATCCAAAAATACTGATCACCCTCATAGCGCAGTTTTTTCAAGGCCTGCATGGCCTGCTTTTGAGCCTGGTCCTTTTTGAGCTGGCCCTTTTTCTCAAGGTCCTGATAATACTCTACAATACCTGCTACGGTCTCCACCAGGTGCTGGGTCTTGAGCTTCTTTTCGGCATATAGCCGGTCCTGAAACTTGAAGATCATGAAGCCGATTACAAAGGCCATGAACAAGGCCCCTATGATTCCGCTGACAACGATCTGGGTGGACAGGGTCAGTGTGCGCTCGTTTCTCATTTTGTTTTCTCCAACGGCATGTAGCTATGACTACCTTGAGATGCCTTGCTGATTTCTCTTCGCGCAGTGAATGCTCAACCTATGTTTACCTAACCAAAAAAACAAAAGAGCGGCAAATCTTTTTTTATGCAGGCTCTT
>JASFOZ010000492.1:0-3349 GCA_050116255.1 Desulfarculaceae bacterium | reverse complement strand
TGGTGGAGTTCCGGGTGGAAGTGCCCAAAACCATGGTGGGTAAGATACTGCGCAGGGTGCTTCGCGAAGAGGAGCTGGCCAAGATACAAGCGCAAACGGACTCCTAGCCTTGGCCCTGGAGCCGGATGAGGAGCTGGGGCTGTATGTTCACCTGCCTTTTTGCCCCAGCCGCTGCCCTTACTGCGATTTCTTTGCCAAGGTTTTCAATCCCCGGGAGGCTGCCCTCACCTGGAAAAGCCTCTTTCTTCATTTAGACATTTTGTCTGCGCTTGCCGGCCGGCGGACCTTGGATACCGTCTACTTGGGGGGAGGCACTCCCAGCATGTGGCCGGCCGCCAAAATCGAGGAGCTTTTACAGGCGGTCCAGGAGCATCTTGGTATGGCGCCGGGTGCAGAGGTGACCCTGGAAGCCAACCCCGGCACCCTGAGCCTTAAAAAGCTTGAGGTCCTGGTAGAGGCCGGCGTTAACCGGCTCAGCCTGGGGGTCCAGACCTTTGATCCCAGGCTGCTTAAGGCATTGGGACGCCGCCATGGTCCCGAGGCAGTGAACAAGGCCGTTTCCTGGGCGCGCCAGGCAGGCCTGGGCAACCTTAATCTGGACCTTATCTACGGCCTGCCCGGTCAGACGGTGGCCGCCTTAAAAGAGGATGTGAAAAAGGCCCTGAGCCTGGAGCCCCAGCATTTATCCATTTATGAACTGACGCTTTCACCATCAACCCCCTTTGGAAAACAATACCGCAAAAACCAGCCGCCTCTTCCTTCTGAAGAATCCTTATCAGCCATGGAAGAGGCCTTTTATAAGCTTGTGGATGAGGCGGGATATAAACGCTATGAAGTAAGTAATTTCGCCACACCCGGCTACGAATGCCGCCACAATCAGTCCACCTGGCGCGGGGGCGAATACCTGGCCCTGGGGCCAGGCGCCCACGGCCACCTGGCCGGCAGGCGCTGGTCCTTGACGCGCGATTGTCTATCCTATTGGCAGGCGGTAGAGGCCGAGGAACAGCCTCTTGAATTCAGCGAACAGCTAAGCCCTGAGCAGCAGGCCCTGGAGATGATTATGCTGGGGTTGCGCACCGCAGAGGGCGTAAATTGGGCCTCGCTGACACGGGTGTTGGGGCAGTCGCCCGCAAGGTTTTGGGAAAAAGCCCTGGCCCAGATACAGCAGTTGGGTTGGGCCCGTCTAACAGATTCTTATTTGGTGCCCACCTCAAAGGGCTTGGCCATGGCCGATGCGGCGGCAGCCTTGTTTGTGCCTTGAGCCAGCTTGCTAACGGCTTGTTTCAGGTCGGTCCTTACTGCTGATAATCAGGCTGCTCTCGGGATTTGCCCAACACGCTAACCGTGGCTCCGGCCTGTTTACGCACCTGCTCATGGCTGTCCCCCAGCAGGCCTGCCGCGGCTTCCAAGGCCTTTTCCGCCTTCAGGTTGGCCAGGGCGCTGAGGCAGGCGGTGCGCACTTCCGCATCCCTGTCAGAGAGTCCTTTGATCAGAGCCCCGACCACAGAGATATCCCGGGAGCGGGTATTGCCCAGGGCTATGGCCGCCACCCGCCGCACCGAGGTATCGTTGTCTTGAAGACGGTCGGCCAGGGGTTCGATGGCTTCCGCCGCCTTGATGTGGTTTAAGGCGACTATTACTTCCTTGCGCACTCCAGCCTCGGGGTCTTCGAGCATCTCCATCAGTTTGGGAACGGCCTTTTTCATCCGGACCCGCCCGGCATAGGCGGCGGCGGCAGAGCGTGTATCCGCCTCGCTATGTCCCAAGAGTTCCAGCAGCCGCTCCTCACCGGCATCTGCCATTAAATTGCCCAATCCGGACAAGGCCGCGTTGATGAGTTTGGGCTGATCCGAGGCCAGCGCCGTCATCAAGGCCTGCTGGGTATTGGCAGGATCAATACGGTTGATGGCAATGGCAGCCTGCTTTTTCACTTCCGGGTTGGTGTCGTCGCCCTCTTCAGATCCGGAACCAGCAGCCGCTGCCAGCATCTTTTGGCGCAGGTCGGCGTCGGAGGCTTTTAATATTTGACGAAGGTATTTAAGGGCCCCTTTTGACTCAATCAATCCCAAAGCCTTGGCGGCTTCGGCCTGAATCTGCCAGGCCTTATGGTTCAAGGCCTTGATTAGCCCTCTTTCGGCCTGGGATATTTTTAAGACGCCGGCCATGACACAGGCTGCCCGCAGAACATTGGCGTCTTCTGATTCCATTGACTCTAAAACGATCTGTTTCACATCGCCTGCCATTACGTCTCCAGTTCTTAGTGATGAAATCCGCGGGGCATTATGCTAGTAATAATGGCGGTTTGTCTGTAAAAAGTCAAATTGGCCTCTAGAAAATACTCGAGGAGTACCCGGTAAAATGGATTTCGGCCACCCGGCCCCTGAAAAGAACAACCTTGAGCCTCCCTGGTTGTTGGTGAGCCTTCGCGGGGCTTTGCCACATCCCGGCCCTGGCCCGGCTCAGTCGATGCGTCGCATGGGGGCGTTGCGCGTTTGGCGGCAGGGAAAAAGGGTATTAGGGCTTTGGGGGGACGATCAAACCTCCCGCAAGGCAATCAGCGAGCTGTCCAAGGATTTTCCCGGGGCGGAACTCAGGGTGCGGGGGTTCAATGCCAGCGATCCCAAAACTGTATGGCAATCGCCCTGGCCGGAGTGGGAGGGCCCTGGCCTTAAGCTTTATCCTTCCTGGACCGGAGTGAAGCCGGATGAACATACGCTGGTTATCGACCCTCTGGCGGCCTTTGGCGCCGGAGATCATCCCAGCACCGGCCTCAACCTGACCTTGCTGGCCGGTCTAGCCCAAGAGGGTTGGCGTCCCGGGCCAGGGGAGTGGCTGGCGGATGTGGGCGCAGGCACGGGAGTCTTGGCCCTGGCCCTGGCCCTGTTGTTCAAGGAAAAGGTGCTGGCAATCGACCCTGATCCCTTCTCCGCCCGGGCATGGTCCCGCAACCGGGCTCTCAATCCCTTGGCCAGTGCTCTGGTGTATTTTGTGAGGGGCACCCATGCCTCGCTGGCAGGGCCTTTTGCCCTGGCCGCGGCCAACCTTCCCGGGCCGCTGCTGATGCAAGTGGCATCCTGCCTGAGCGCTATTCTGACACCAGGGGGTATGTTGGCAATCAGCGGTTTCCGCTGCGAACAAACGCCCCCCATACGGCATCGTTTCCTTGAGTTGGGCTTGCGGCCTGTGGATTCCTGCCAGGAGGCTGGCTGGGAGGGCCTGTTGCTTTGCCGGGACTGAAGTAAGGATGCCAAGTGCAGTCAATCAGCAATCAAGGATTCTGGCGAGTCTTTTTTTCCGTCAGCCTGCGGCGCACCTCCCGCCGCAGCACCTTTCCCGCTCCGCTTAGGGG
>JASFOZ010000491.1:0-3352 GCA_050116255.1 Desulfarculaceae bacterium | reverse complement strand
AGTGGGTTTTCCTGGGAGGAACAATTTTTTTCTCGATTTGTTTCTGCCAACGATTTTTCAACACCAAGGCCAATACTCCTTTCTGGCACTGGGTGCTGGTTTTTTTTCAGGCTGTGGCATTAAGCCTCATACTTATTGGACTGCTGCGCTGGCACGAAGCGGCAGCTTTAGTGGCTTACGCGGCTGGGGTAATTGGACCGGTTAATTTCACAATCGTGGCGGTCATCCGCTGGTGTCAAGGTTTCGGCTCCGCCAAGTTCTACATCCTGGCGAACTGGTCGTTCGTTGCCGGGACCATGATATATGTGCTTTGGGCCATAGGTCTTTTGCCGGCGGACCTCCCCAGCAACATGCTTTTTGCCTTGGGGCCGGCCATTGAAGCGGTCCTGCTGTCATTCGCCTTGGCCGACCGTATCCGGGTTTTGGAAAAGGAGAAGTTGGTCCTGGCCAAAACCCAGGCCCGGTATAAGCGGGCCAGCGAGACCGACGGCCTGACCGGCCTGTTTAACCTAAGTTACCTGACAAGACGTTTAAAAGTTGAGGCAAGGGATGCAACCATGACCGGTCAGCCCTTGTCGTTTCTCATCATGGATGTGGACGACTTCAAGCTGTTTAATGACACCTACGGCCACCCCGAAGGGGACATCGTGCTCCAGACTTTGGCCGAGGTTATTACAGATGAAATCCGTGACCGCGATGCGGGCTGCCGCTATGGAGGCGAGGAGTTTGCGGTGATTCTTCCGGAAGTCGAAAAGACGCAAGCCTGGAACGCGGCCGAAAGGATCCGCCGTGCCTTCGCGGCGCGGACCTTTCATCCCCAGGCCGGCCCGGGCGTTTCGGTTACGGTCAGCATCGGCCTAGCCCAACTCGATCCAGGTGAGGCGCCCGCGGATTTGATCCGGCGTGCGGACCAGGCCTTGTACCGGGCCAAAAACCAGGGCAAAAACCAAGTGGTCATGGCATCTGACTAGCCATACCGCATTACCGGAAAAGTGCCTGCGACTCTGTGCGGTTGGGTTTAGCCATTGGCTTACTTCTTTACAGGTTATGCAGTTCTGGGTATGCTTGCCGCCGGGCCGCTTGGCCGGTTTTTGTTTGCCTGAGGATTAACTTGCCTTTTTGGCTGCTTGATTCTATGGGCGTGGCTGGCCCGTCTTTTAATGTTGTGCCTTAAGACCCTGACAGGGATTCAACTTTAGGGGAGACATCCAATGTTCCGCCGCCGCGAACGCAAGAAAAAACCGGTTTGGCGAGAGTACCTGGAGGCGGTGATTTGGGCGGTGGTGCTGGCCCTGATTATTCGCGCCTGGGCGGTGCAGGCCTTTAAAATACCTTCGGGCTCCATGAAGCCGACGCTGTTGATCGGCGATCACCTTTTGGTAAGCAAATCCTCCTATGGCATCAAGCTGCCTTTTTCCGACCGGGTGTTTCTCCCCATCGGCGATCCCCAGCGGGGCGACATAATCGTGTTCCGTTATCCCGAAGACCGGGATAAGGACTTCATCAAGAGGATAATCGGCCTGCCCGGTGAGACCTTGGAGGTGCGGAGCAAGAAGGTTTACATTAATGGAAAAGAACTAAGCGACCCCTGGGGACATTTTTCCGACCGCCTGAGCATACCCGGGCCCATGCAATCCAGGGATAACTTCGGGCCGGTCACCATCCCGCCGGGCCACTACTTTGTTATGGGCGACAACCGGGACGAATCCATGGATTCCCGGTTTTGGTTCGGCGGCCGGGGCGGTTTTGTGCCCCGGGCGGATATCCTGGGCAAGGCCTTTATTATTTATTGGGCCTGGGAAGACCATACCTTTGGGGTGCGTTGGGGGCGCATCGCCAAGATTATCCATTAGCCGCCTGGGGGTATGACCTTACAAAAGAAGCTTGCGCTAGCTTTCTTTAAGGCCCTGGATCACCGCCTGATTCTCAACCAGGCAACAATAATCAGCTCACCTTGCGGGGCATCCCGGCGTGGTCTCCGCTGACCAGGGCGCCTAGCGCCTCAGCCATAGGCAAGTCAGCCAAAGGTACAAATGCCAAGGGCCCCGCAGCTCCGGGGAATATCCCGCCAAAGAATCTGCCCAGGCCCAGGGCCTTGGCGCCGCCGGTGGTGGCCATGGCCAGGATCAGCTCCGGGTCCAGCCCGGGGAATCGGTTATACAATACCGCCATCTCCGCCCACAGGGAGAGATCAGGGGCGGATGCCAGGGAGTCGGTCCCCAAAGCCAGATTAACGCCCGCGTCCACAAGCTTCGCCACCGGCGCCATGGCGCCGGTAAGCCCCAGGTTGGATCTGGGGCATATGCACAAGGATGCCCCGGCGCCGGCCAGCATGGCCGCCTCAGAGCGGCTTAGGTGCACTCCGTGAATAAGCAGGGTGTTTTGATCCACCACCCCCAGGGCCATCAGGTGGGGCAGGGGCCGGGAGGCCTTTAGCTCAAGGTCCTGCCGCTTCATTCCCCGGCGGCTTAAGAACTCCTCCAGACGCTTTCCTTGTTGGCCCTTACCGGCGAAAAACTCCATCTCCGCCTCGGATTCGGCCAGATGGATACAAAAGGGTAGTCTATGGGATCTTTTCTTCAGGGCCTTAAGCCGCCAGGAGGGAACGGAATAGGGGGCATGGGCGGCGATGGCAGTGGCTTGCAGCCGGGGGCCTTTCCAGGCCCAGGATTCGGGCGGGGGTTCGGCCTTTTGGGACCCCAAGGCCTCGAAAAAAGACACCCCGGAAAGGCCGGCTTGGGCAAAGGATTCCTGGGCCAGGCCCGAGTTGGTGATATCTCCGGCGCAGGCGGTTCCTTGTGCGGCCATCTCCTGGGCGGCGTCAGCCGCAGCCTTAACGATCTGCTCTTGGTCTTGGCCGGGAATATATGCGACCAAGCCTTCCAGCCACTTAAGAAAATCCCCTTGGGGCGGATTTTTAGCGGCCAACCAGGAAAGTTCCAGATGGGTGTGGGCATTGATCAATCCGGGCAGGAGCAGCCCTTGGCCCAGGTCCTGAATCAAGGCCCCTGAAGGCCGGCTCAAGGTAATTTGCTCCACCCGCCCCTCGCAGAGCATTACCCAGGCGCCCTCCAGCATGACTCCGGTCTGGCACCATACCCATTGGGCCCTGAAGGCCCGGCGGCTCATTGAGGGAGGCGAGTGCAAAGCGGTTTTGCGTTCCTTACAAGGGATGTTGTCTCAAGGTGTCTGATCTGCCTGCTGTCCCCGGACAAGCTGATTCCCAAATCTACCTTAGGGGCAGGTGGATGCAAGCCAAAGTGACCACAATCTCGAAAAGGGGGATATCTTTATTTGCGGCTCGTTCCGGCTTAGCGCCCGGCGGCTGGCAAACCGCGGTTAATAGGCGAAA
>JASFOZ010000490.1:0-3354 GCA_050116255.1 Desulfarculaceae bacterium | reverse complement strand
ATACATTGACCTCTCTGCTGAGGAGTGCCAGCCGCCGCCGGACCTGGCCCTGGGCGACACCCTTATGGTTATGGGCCTGATCCGCAATCAGGGCAGGCCGGTGAAGCTCCTTTTCAATCCCGGCCCCTCCCGGGAATTGGTGGAGTCCCACCCCCTGGTGCGCGAGCTGGCCCCGGCCACAGAGCCTTCGCCCCGTTTAAACCTGAAGACCTTGCCGGTGAGCCGTTCGGGCCGGGCACAGAGTTGGACTTCAGATACCCTGCACCGGCTGTGGCTGCCGGTTCTGCCCGTGGACCGGGTCTGTGCCAACCCAGTGTTGGCCCACAGTCTGTATTACAAACTGTCAACTAAAGACGACCGCCCCAGCCTTTTTCTGGACCCCGCCCGCCCGCCGGCACTGGCGGATCTGTTAAGCCGCAACCGGCCCAACTTGGTGCTTTACCCCCTTAATCCGGGGCGGCGGGATTACCTTTGGCAGGACGAGGCCTGGTGGCTGGGTCTGTTGAAGCGGGTGGGACAGGATTTCAATGTCGTGGCGGTGGGGGCCCAGGACTATGGCGGCATTGGCCAGGCCGTGGATGCAGCCCTGCCCATGGACGACCCCTCATCCACCCTGTGGGATTTGGCCTGGCTGATCAGCCAGGCGGACGCCTTTGCCGGCCGGGACGGAGGCCTGAGCCACCTGGCCCTGGCAGTCAATGACCGGGTGGCTGTGGTCTGGGACTCCATGGCCAGTTACCGTTTCTGGGCCTGCCGGGCCGCCCACAACCTGATCTTTTCCAACCCCTATACCCACCGTTATCCTCAGACCTGCCGTCTGAGCCTGAAAGATCTGCCCGGCCAGGTGAAAAGCGTAAGAGTCACCGACGCCCATGGCCAAATCCGAGAGGAGACTCTTCCGGAAGAAGGCTTTGAGCAGAGGGTGAAGGAGCTTTTCGGCAGTGTGGAGAACTTCGCCAGCATGATTTTGGCCCGACGGGAGCTGGAGCAGGACCGCGGCGGGGTGGAGGGTTGGATTTCAGATCCCCAACAAAAAAAGGACCTTTACTCCCTGAGCTGGGGATTCACCCACAAGGCCCTGAGCGGCGGCCTGCCGCCGGGAGTCAACTGGGTGGCGCCGGTGTTTCCTTGAGCCTATACAAAAGTCACTTTATTTATAAATGCTTAGGTGGTCAATCTGGGCTAGGGAACACTGGCACAGAATGCCCGGGGGACGGCTGCGCCAGGCAAAAGGGCAGTCCAGTACCGGCCATTTTGTTTTATCTGGCCTGGCCCAAGTGACCCGGATCGCAGCCCATCACCTTTAAGATCTCAGCGGCCAATGCCGTGGGGTAGGCCTGGTCATTCTCACCCCGCAGCCAGGACAGGCAATAAAAGCCGCCCGGTTGTGGTTGCCGTCCGGCATCGCTGTAGGTGCGTTGGCTCAGCACCGCAAAATTCTCGGGCTGTAGGGCGGCCAGGATGCTCTCGATCCAGCCATATACCTGCTGGTAAATCATAAAGGCGTTGTATGAGGCCAGGTCATAGGACTGCTGGATGTGTTCCAGGGCGTTTATGCCCACGGCCAAGACATCCACCGAGGGCAGATTCATGGCTGTGGCCAACTTGTTGCGCTCCAGTTGGCAGAGGAAGGCCTCCTGGCGGAAGTGGCTTTCCAGGCGTTGGCTGCGGGTTTCTTCCTCAAAATCGGTCAGTACATAATCAGCCCTGAACCCCTGGGCCAGCACCAACGGGGCCAGGTCCTGGGGATGGACCATCTCCGGCTCCAGCAGTCCCGCCGGGTATCCGGCCACCGCCCAGCCGGGCACCTCTGGCACTGGGTGGCCCATAGGGACGGCCATCAGGCCCAGGCTGTGGCTCTGGGCCAGAATATCCCAGATGCTTTTTACCTTCAGGGCGGTTATGTTGAGGGAGTTTTGGCGGCTGGTCTCCGAGGTTATGCCGTGAATCTCGGGGCCGGCTCCGGTGTAGAGGGTGGCCCAGGCCGGCAGGTTGGAGGCGCTGGCGCCTGGTTCAGTAACCAGTTCGCCCCAAGCGGTGCCCATAAGAAAATGGGGGGCTGCTTCCCGGGCCATGTTATGCGTCAACCCTCCCACTAAAAACAGCAAAAGCTTGGGCGGGGATTGGGCCACCGTGGGGCCGGTATCGGTCAGCCGGCGCAGGCAGGTGTCCAGGCGTGCCTGGGCGGCCTGGTCCTGGATGGCCTGCTGCAGGTAACGCCGGTAACAGGCCTGGGCCCCCAGATAGCTGCGCCGGGAGAAAAGAAGCTCGGCCAGCCGTTGCCAGGCCCAGGCATGCCCAGGGTGGGCGTTGAGCCCCCTGATATACCAGGCCTCGGCCTGCTTAGCTTCCCCTTGTTCGTCCAAGGCCTTGCCCAAACTGAGCAGGGCCTCGGCATCGGTTGGGGAAAGGTCCAGGGCTTGTTTTAAAAGGTCTGCCGCCTGTTGGGTGTTTCCCTGTTCCAGGGCCGCCAGTCCCTCGGCCTTAACCGCCTTGGCCCGGGCTTCCTCGGTTTTTTGCTGGGCGATCTCAATAAGCACCGCCGGCCAGGACCAATCCGGATGGGAAGCGGCCGAACGCTGGGCCATGCCTAAGGCTAGCTCAGGCATATTGGAGGTTAAAAGGTTCTGGGTGACCTGCTTGGCCAGTTCTTGGGCATCATCTTCTTTGAGCATTTGCTCGAATACGTCCTGGGCCTCTTGTGTTTCCCCCAGGTGTGCTGATGCTATTGCCCAGCGCATGCGCACATAATTCATTTGGTTAAAGGTCATATTCTCAAAGAAAAGGAAGTCATCTGGTTGGGCCCGGCACTTTTCCTGTAATTTTTCGAAAAGTTGTGCATCCTTACGGACGTTTTCCCAGTCATGGCGTTTGTAGTACACACCCACAGTGAAAAACAAGGGGTCAGGATATGAAGGCACCAGATTCAGGCAGTCACGGGAGTGGTCCAGGACTTCGTCATCCCGGCTCATGGAAGTCAGGCCGTTTATCAACCCATAGAAAATGTGGGGGAATCTCTGGGCATCAGCCCCCTGTTGACGGGCCAGTTCCATGGCGGTGAAGGCCTCTTGAACCCCTTCAGGAACGGTCTCCAACCTGGAAACCAGGGTTTGGGCCAGGTAGGAATGGGCCTGAAAGTTGTCCGGTTCTTCTGATATCCAGTTGCGGATCATCTCCACCCGGCGTTGATGCTTGACTTCCATCACTTCCGGGGTTTCGTTGTATCCATAATGAATCAGCTTCACCGGGGCCTTGGCCACTTTACCGATGGCCACCGGCCGGTTGTGGACATTGCCTTCGTAGCGGAATCCCTTGATTTTGCGGAATAATCTTGGGTGCAGTATAAAGGTCTCG
>JASFOZ010000489.1:0-3359 GCA_050116255.1 Desulfarculaceae bacterium | reverse complement strand
TATCTCGACCCTGCTTTCCACAGCCGGGTATAAGGTGGATGAGGCTGTGAACGGCCCTGAGGGGCTCAAAAAGCTCCAAGAAAAAAAGCCCGACTTGGTCACTTTGGACATGATGATGCCCCAAGAAAGCGGGGTTAAGCTTTACCGCGACATAAAAACCAGCGATCAGTTCCGGGATATCCCGGTATTGGTGATTTCGGGCCTGGCCAAAAAGACCTTCTTGCACTCCCAAAAAGTCCTGGATAAATTCAAGGGCCAGCAGGTGCCTGAGCCGGAGGCATACATAGAAAAGCCGGCCGAGCCTGACGAATTGCTGGCCGAGGTGCAAAGGCTGCTCCCATCCTAAACCGGCCATGATTGCTGCCTGGTTTGGGCTCACTTTTTTGGGGCAGAGAATGAGCAGGTGCCTACTCAGATCGGCTGGAAGCGGCCAAGTATCGGCCTTTAATTACAAATCGCCTTGACAAAGGGCTGTTAATTAGGCATATTCGCACAGTCGTGTTGATAGAAAACACATATGCCCCATCTGTCTGATAAGGAGTGGTTGCCTTGGCTCTGACCAAAGAACAGATCATAACCAATGTAAACGAAGGGACCGGGCTGCCCAAGAGCCGCTCCCGTGATGTAGTGGAAAAGACCCTGGAGCTGATGAAGGCCACCTTGGCCGGTGGCGAGGACATGCTGATCAGCGGCTTTGGCAAGTTTTTGGTAAAACAGAAAAATCCCCGCCGGGGCCGTAATCCGCAGACCCGCGAGGACATCCAACTTCGGGCCCGCAAGGTGGTGGTGTTTAAGACCTCTGGCGTGCTCCGTAAGAGAATCAACGGAGGCGGCACCCACCTGGGCTAGGCCTTATCAAGTAAAACTATAAAAGCCCTTTAGCCGCCTGCTTGTTTCGCTTAAGATGAGCAGGTGGCTTTTTAGTCATTTTGTCACCAGGCCACGGCAAAGGCATGGTCCAGGCCTGCCTGGCGCAGCTTGACCTGGAGGTCCTTGGCCTGATCCAGGCTGTCCAGCTTGCCCACCCGCACCCGGTGGAAAACCATATCCCCCCGGTCGTAGCGGATCACCGCCACCTTGCCCCACTTCACCCGCAGGGTGGCGGCCAGGCGGTAGGCGTTGCTCTCATTGGCAAAGGCGCCCACCTGCACCGTGAAAACCCCGGCCTGATATGAAGGGGGCGCCTGGTACTGCGGCTCTTTTCCAGGCCCGCCGGTTCCAGGCTTGCGGAAGCCCAGGGCCACCACCCTTACCTTGGCCGTTCCCGGGCCTAGAATGCCCAACTTACGCGCCCCTGCCTTGGAGAGGTCGATGATGCGGCCATCCACAAAGGGGCCCCGGTCGTTAACCCTCACCACCACCTCACGGTTGTTTTTCAGGTTGGTCACCTTGACCCAGGTGTTCAAGGGAAGCAGCTTATGGGCAGCGGTCATGGCCTCCATGTTGTAGATCTCGCCGTTGCTGGTGCGGCGGCCGTGGAAGTTGGGGCCATACCAGGATGCCAGGCCCACCTCCTCATAGCCCTGGGCGGTGGTCAGGGGACGGTAGGTCTTTCCCAGTACGGTATATTCCTTGGTGCCCTTGGTTCCGGGCTTGGTGCGGGGAGGGGGGACCGTGCGGGTGGCGCAGCCTGCCACTAAAAGCAAAACCAAGGCGGCCAAGCAGGCCCGGCCTGTTAACTTATGGAACCTTCTCCCCGTATACGCCAACGCACGCCTCCTTTGCTTTGGTCCGCACAAAGCCTTACCCATTATTACCCGGCGGCCATACAGAAACAACCCATCCCGGTTGACACGCATTCCCGCGCCACCTATTATGCCCAAGAGTGGCGCTGCAAATGGCGCCTTTAACTAAGCTTTTTTACGGTTATCGCCATGCTGGAACCTTATTTAAGCAAGGCCCTGGAAATAGCCAAACAACACCCCTGGCTGCACAGCCTGGGGCTTTTGCTCCTGGGCCTGCTGGCGGCCTGGCTGGTGGACCGTTTCATCAGCAGGAGCCTCAAGGCTTTCACCGCCCGCACCGCCACCAATCTGGACGACCGCATCATTGCCTGGGCCCACCGGCCCATTCAACTCACCGTGTTCCTCATCGCCCTGGGATTGGCCGCCAAGGTGCTCATCCAAGACCCCTGGTGGGATCAGACCCTTTTTGCGGTGATCTGGACCATAATCGCGGTTCTGTGGACCTCCTTGTGCATCCGCATCTCCCGGTCCATCTTCAAACGCATGATTCAGCGCAAGCGGGGGGAAGCCATTGTCCAGGCCTTGCCCCTGCTGGACAACCTGGTCCTGGTGCTGCTCTTGGCGGGCGGCGTCTATTGCATCATGAGCCTGTGGGACATAAGCGTCACCCCTTTGCTGGCCTCGGCAGGGATCGCCACCGCGGCCGTGGCCTTTGCCGCCAAGGACACCCTGGCCAACTTCTTCGGCGGCATCAGCATATTCGTGGATCATCCCTACAGGCTGGGGGATTACATCATCTTAGATAGCGGCGAGAGGGGCGAGGTGGTGGAGATAGGCGTGCGCTCCACCCGCCTGCTCACCCGGGACGACGTGCTCATCACCGTGCCCAATGCGGTCATGGCCAACGCCAAGATCATAAACCAAAGCGGCCAGGTGCCCCGCTTTCGGGTGCGGGCCCAGGTGGGCGTGGCCTATGACAGCGATGTGGAACAGGTGGAAAAGGTCCTGCTTTCCGTGTTGGAGGGCCTAAGCGAGATTATTACCCCTCCCACGCCCAGGGTCAGGTTCCGGGCCTTTGGGGACTCAGCCCTGGATTTCGAGATATTGTTCTGGATTCGGGACCCGGCTGACAACGGCCGCATGCTTCACATCGTAAACACCCGCATCCATAAACGCTTCAAGGAAGAGGGCATCGAGATTCCCTTCCCCCAGCGGGTTTTGCACATGCCGCGCACTGGGCAGGAAAAATAAGAAACAAGTTTCCCTACGGTAGATTTTTAACTGGCGCCGCCTGGACCATATTGAGTGCCAATGTGTTTAGGATAAGCAACAATTATGAAAGTGTCATCCTTGATTACATGGAATGCAAAGCTTAAAATGGCAATCTATTTTTTTGATCATCTCCTGTAAATAATGAACTTATTTAAAACACCAAACTGGCTATTTTTATCTATGCCGATCTCTTTAATATCATATAGTATCTTGATTTTTCTGAAACCTCCCTTGCAATTGTCTTGTGTTATCCTGATAAATTCAAGAGTGTCATTTTCTTTTTTAACCTTAAAATGCTCCTTTTTGGTACATCCTGTACTCGCAACAGTTATCGATATTATGTCTTTTTCAAAATCGGTATTGAACCCAAATAATTTTTCAGTATTTCCGGCAATTGCGCTA
>JASFOZ010000488.1:0-3373 GCA_050116255.1 Desulfarculaceae bacterium | reverse complement strand
GCCCCGCCTCCCGGGCCAAGGCCAGGATCTTAAGGGTGCGGGACGGGCCCCCGCATTTAGACAGGCGTAGATTGAAACCGCCCACCGCCTGTTTTTCGATTAGGCGTTTAGTCTGGCCAGCGGTGCATATTGACTCATCGGCAATGATCAAGGGCGACACCCGCTGTTTGACAAAGGCAAGACCGGAAATATCTTCCTTGGCCACCGGCTGCTCCACCGATTCTATTCCCAGCTCAGTCATTTGCTCAATCTTGGCCACGGCCTGTTCCGGAGTCCAGGCCCCGTTGGCATCGACCCGCAGCGCTGCCTGGGGGCCCAAAACCTGCCTCACCTGGGCCACGGTCTCCACATCCCCGTCTCTGCCTACCTTGACCTTTACTTGGGTCATTTTCAGCTGTTGCACCCTGGCCAGCAAAGCTGACATTTTTTCGGGGCCGATCATGGGCAGGACCGCGCTGTAGACCAGATCAGCCCCGGCAGCCCCCCCCAGGAACCAGCTCATGGGTTTGCCCAGCCTGCGCCCAGCCAGGTCCAAAACCGCGGTCTCCAAGGCGCAGGCGGCGGCAGGGGAGCGGTCCCAAAGCTCAGGGTCTGCATGTTCCGGGAAAAAGTTAAGGGTGCCGGCGGCGTCCAATTGACGCTTCAGGATTAACGGCGCCCAATCACGGCGAAGGGCCTCCAAGGTCTGGTCCGTGGTTTCACCGGTTACGTACGGCCTCGGCACCCCCTCGCCATAGCCGCTATTACCTTCATCATCCCATAACCTGAGCACCAGGTTTTCTGTGGTGAGGTTGCGTGCAAGGCTATGCTCCACCGGCAGCTGAAAGGGCCATTTGATCAGGAAGACGTCCAGTCTCGATAATTTCATCACGGGCATTCTTTGTCAGAGGTTCAAATTGGGACAATTTCTTCCATTCATACCATGCCTGAGGCGTTATTTTAACCGCCCGGTCCAAGAAAGCGAGGCATTGGGCTGAAACCAACTTCCGGTTCTGGGCCCCAACGCGGTCCGGGAGCTCTTGCAGCACCAGTTCGAATTTCCCCCAGGGGCGGCGGTGTAAGAGGCCAAACACAACCGGGGCCTTGGATTTTCCCGCCAATACGTCCAAGGATCTATCCAGGCCCGTCCGGTGACCCAAAAAATTGATCTGGCGCTTTTTGTATGGGCGCCACATGTCGATTTCGTCACACTGGGTGATCAAGATGCGGCCCCCCGCCAGATGGCGCAGGGCGGAAAAGAAAACCGCTTCTGATTTGGGGTCCATCAACATAACCCCGGCCCGCTCAGCGCGGGTGCGGATGGTCTGGGCCAGGGACTTGGATTTACAGTGGACCATGGCCGTGACCGGCAGACCCCTAAAGGAAAGAGCGCCCGGCAAAAACTCCACTGCGCCGAAATGTCCGGTGGCCAAAATGACTCCCCGGCCTTGGCTCAAGGCCTTTTGTAAAATATCCAGCCCTTTGATTTGCACCCCGTTTAACAGGCGCCGGCGAATATGCCCAAAGGGCTTAAAGCCCAAAAAAAGTTTTTCATGGTAGTGATCAAAGATGCCGGCCCGGATTTGCCGCCAGCTGACTTTTTTTGATTGGCCGTCCTGAAAATTGCTCAGCGCGGTTTTTATCCGGCGGCGTTCTTTGCCGGCCAAAAGAAAATAACCGGCACCTATAATGCCCAGATACAAACGGCTGAGCCATAGCGGTAGGTTTCTGAATATCCAGGTATTGAAACGGAGTTGGAAAAAGGTGCTGAGATCTTTATTTCCAATCCACTTTTTTACCTGGTCCAGAATGATTCCGTCTTTGGGCGTAACTTCAGGGTGAGAGGTGAGTCTTTCCTCCCCTGGTGAATACGCCGCAACCGCGGGTTTCATGGCTTCCCTCCTCCGGTCCAGTCTCTAAGATGAGACTAGCCCTGCCAGAAACACGTTTTAGGCAACGACTAATTCGTTTGGATCACTTTTGTGGAGTGTCAAAAAGGCAAGAATAGGGCAGGCGCAGATATTTTGTCGGCGCTTCGGCGGTCCCGCTGCCGTAGCCTTGCGGCTTTAGGCCGGTGACTTTGCGTCCCGCCCTTTCGGACGGTTTGCCCTTGTCGACACCCTCTTCGCAATCCAATGTTACCTGTTGAGTGTTTTGAAGTAAACAAAAAAAATGTGCCTAGTCTATAAAACCCAAAAGTAATCACAGGATGTTGGCCGGGTATGATTCAGATTGCGTCAGATTGCGGGAGCTGAAGATAAAACCATCCGTCTGGCTGGAAATAGGCTGGGGCTGATTCTTTTGCAGGCCAGAAACAGGATTAAACTCTGCTATTTTTCGGAATCTAATCAGCTTTGCAGGTTCGGTTATTGACTATGGTTATCAATTACCGACCTGGTTAAAATTGTCGCGTTTTTTAACAATCGGCGCTAACTGCTTTAAAAACAAATCAGGGGCCAGGCAAAGCCTGGCCCCTGATGGCTGTCAGAGCTAATGGCTATTCAAATAAGGCACCAGCTGCCCAGGCTGGGCTCAGGCCAGCCTCTGGGCCACCAACTCGGTGATGTCCATCACCTTCACCTTTCCCAATCCTTCCTTACGGGCCCGGGCGGCGGCCTGATTCAGCGAGTTTTTGCAGGAGGGGCAGGCGCTGACCACAGCGTCGGCTCCGGCGGCGATGGCCGCCTTGATGCGCTCCAGGGCGATATCAGAACCCAGCTCATTGGCAAAGGCCTTTACCCCGCCGCCGCCGCCGCAACACTTGGCCAGAGTGCGGTTTTGGGCGAACTCCAAAAGCTCCACTCCGGGCAGCGCCTTGATTACGTTGCGCGGCGGCTCGAATATGCCCAGGTGGCGCCCCAGGTCGCAGGGGTCGTGATAGATGGCCTTTAAGGCTTTCTTTTCTTTGAACTTGAGCTTGCCCTCGCTGATGAGGCGGTCCATCAGCTCCACCACGTGTTCGGGGCGGTAATCGTCAGCGTGCCCCTTTTTGGGGTAGATCTCGGCAAAGGTCTTGTGGCATCCGGCGCAGGTGGTGAGCAGCGTCTTGGTGCCCGCCTTTTTGAACTTCTTGGTGTTTATGTCAGCCACCTTGTGGAAGGTATCCATGTCACCCACCAGATAGGCCAGATATCCACAACAGACTTCTTCCTTTCCCAGGGTGGTGAAGTCGACGCCGGCCGCATCCAGGATCTTCATCACGCTGGGGATGATCTTCACGTCCTGGTAAGAGGCGGAGCAGCCCAGATGGAGCATGGTATCGGCCTTGTCCTTGGCCACATAGCCGGAGGGGTATGAATCAATGCGGGTCTCCTTGGGCTGGCTGAAGGGATTGCCCAGGTCGATCATGTCGCTCATGAGCTGCTTGAAGATCTTGGGCAGATAACCCTTTTCC
>JASFOZ010000487.1:0-3383 GCA_050116255.1 Desulfarculaceae bacterium | reverse complement strand
AGGCCTCGGCATGGTAATACAGGTCCTCCTTGATCCGGACCAACACCCCTTGGTTGACCAGCACCCCCAGCACCTGCTTGGCCTGTTTCATGTCCGCACCGGCCACGGCGTCCTTGAAGTTCGGCGGGGTCAGGCCGCCTTCCAGGTATGCCTTTTCCAGGCGGGCCCGCAAGGCGGCGTCGTCCGCGGCCAAACGGACCTCGTGCCCGGGCAGGCGCAGCAGCTCCTTTTCCGCCACCAATTTTCCATCTTTGGTCAGCCGGTCCAAAAGGTGGGAAAACAGCTTGGCGTCCACTGCCTGGCCCAGCCGCTGCTTAAGCTCCTCCCGGGGCATGCCCGGTTTGAGCGGCTGCTGCTTATGGAAACCGGATATAAGTTCCAAGGCGGTGGCAGCCAGCTTCTCCAGGACCCCGCCGGCGAGCATGCGCCCGCTTTCTTTGTCAATGCGCACCAACTCCTGCTGGGAGAGCATCTCCGCCACCTGGCTTTGCAGCCGCTTGGGGTCCAGGCCGCTGATGCAGGCCAAATCCGCCAGGGTGAGCCCCGCCTCGGCAGCCAGGCGGGCATGCACGGCGATCACCTCTGCCGGCCCCCCCTGGCGGAGTGTCTCCAGGTCGGAGACTATGTGGGGCTGACCCCGCTTATGCCGGCCTGGGTGGGGATGCAGGATCAGGCCGCCGGCGATGGTGGTCACCGGCGAATAGGAGCGCATAACAAAGCGGTCCCGGGACATCACCGCCACCGGTTCCTCCAGCCGCACCTGGCAAAAGACCCGCTCTCCCGGTTTGACTTCATCCCGGTCTAAAAGCATGATCCGGCCCATGATCTCGGCGGTGCCGGTGTGAAAACGGATGGGGGCCCGCTGCTTAAGGGGCCGGGCCATCTCCGCCAAGGCGTTAAGCTCCACATCCAGCCACAAAGAGGGCACCAGGCAACCAGGCGCCGCCACCACCATGCCCCGGGTGACTCCGGTCTTTTCCAGGCCCTGAAGATTCACCGCCGTGCGCTGGCCCCGCCGGGCCGTCTGCACCTCCTGGTTGTGGACCTGCAGGCCCCGCACCCGGGCCCTGACCTGAGGTGGATACACCTCCACCTCCTGGCCCACCTCCACCTCCCCGCCGACGGCGGTACCGGTGATCACAGTGCCGAACCCCTTCATGGTAAAGACCCGGTCCACAGGCAGGCGGAACGGCCCTTGGGCCGACTGCTCCTGCAGATCGGCGGCCATCCCGTCCAGAACCTCCTTCAGCTCATCCAGGCCCTGGCCCGTGGCCCCGGACACGGCCACCACCGGGGCGTCTTCCAAAAACGTCCCGGAAACGAATTCAGCCACATCTTCCTTGACCAGCTCCAGCCACTCCTCATCCACCATGTCCACCTTGGTCAGCACCACCAGGCCGGAACCCACCCCCAGCAGGCTACAGATGTCCAGATGCTCCCGGGTCTGGGGCATGACCCCCTCGTCAGCGGCGATCACCAGGGCCACCAGGTCGATGCCGGCCGCGCCCGCCACCATGTTCTTGACAAACTTCTCATGGCCGGGCACATCCACGATGCCCAGGCGCTGACCTGAAGGCAGGTCCAAAAAGGCGAACCCCAGCTCGATGGTTATGCCCCGGGCCTTCTCTTCCTTGAGGCGGTCGGTGTCTATGCCGGTAAGGGCCTTTATCAGGGTGGTCTTGCCGTGATCAATATGCCCGGCGGTGCCGAGGACCAGCTGCTTCATGCAATTTCTCTCCGTACAAACTATTCAGTGCTGCCTGGAATATGGCCCTGGTCTACTACAAGCAAACGGCCAGAACAAGGGTCCTGTTCCAGGCTCTCTTAAACAACCCTTAAATTTTTTCTCCAAGACTGTCTTTGTATAATACTACCAAGGCGCATGCACACCCCAAAATTTAAACTAATGACCACCCAAACCACCATTTGCCTCCGCCTGGCCGGCCTGCTGGCAATCTACGCCCTTTGCATCGCGGCACCGTCTATGGGGCGAGACGCCAATTGAAGAAAGTCGCCGGTTGTTTTCAAGGGGCCTGGCCGCCATAATACCATCATGGTTAAACAACCCTTGGAACGCATCCTGGCCCTGGATTTTGGCGAGAAGCGTATCGGGGTGGCTGTAAGCGACCCCGGCGGCACCATTGCCAAGCCCTTGTGCGTGCTCAGGCGCACGAATCGTGACGCTGATATCAAGGCTGTAAGCGAATTAGTCCAGGAGCATGAGGCCGGGCGGCTGGTACTGGGCCTTCCCCGCAAGTCAGCCTCGGAGCTTGGCCCCCTGGCGGAGAAGGTGCTGCGCCTGGGGAAAAGACTCCAGCGGGTGCTGGGGCTGCCCATCGCCTATGTGGACGAGTTTGAGACCACCGTCGAGGCGGAGCAGGCCCTGATCGCGGCGGACATGTCCCGGCAAAGGCGCAGGCAGGTGGTGGACATGCTGGCGGCCAGCCTGATCCTGAGGCGGTACCTTGACGGTCAAGGCCAAGAGCAGCCGGCTCCCAACCAGCAAAACCGCTCTGACGGAGACAAAACCGCGTGACAGAACCCGGGCGAAAACAGGCCCCCCCTAACCGGCCCCCCACCATGCCCTGGCGGCGGCTCTCCTTGGCCCTGATCCTGGGCGTGGCCTTGATCTTGGCGGTGGGCGGTTTTTTCCGGGGCTGGGACGCCCTGCGCAACCTCCGCGCCGACCCCAAGGGTGGCCCGGAAGTGGTTGTGATTCCAAAAGGAACCGGGATCAGGCAGGTGGCCACCATCCTGACCCAGGCCAAGATTGTCCATCATCCCCGGCTGTTTATTCTGCTGGCCAAGCTGGAAGGAAGGGCCCGTCTGGTGCGGGCCGGTGAGTACCGCTTCAGCCCGGCCATGTCTTATGCCGCCATTTTGGACGCCTTGGCCAAGGGCCGGGTGCTGATACATTCGGTGCTCATCCCCGAGGGATTCAGCCTGAACCAGATAATCGACCGGCTGGCCCGCATGAACCTGATAGACCGGCAGGATGCCCTGGATTTGGCCAGCGACCCTGAGTTCATCGCCAGCCAGGGCCTGGATGGGGAGAATCTGGAGGGTTATCTGTTCCCGGCCGTATACCGGATGCCCCGGGGATTGGAAGCCAAAGCGGTATTAAGCATGATGATACGGCGATTTAAGCGCGAATGGAAAAAAATCGCCCCCGCAGCCCGGGCCAAGGGTCTCAGCCGGCGCAAGGCGGTGATATTGGCCAGCATCATCGAACGCGAGGCCAAGATAAACCGCGAGCGCTCTCTGATCAGCGCCGTATACCATAACCGGCTGAAAAAAGGGATGCTTTTGCAGGCAGACCCCACAGTGATCTATGGGATGAGCGATGATTTCGAGGGCAAGTTGACCAAACAGGACCTAAGCCA
>JASFOZ010000486.1:0-3386 GCA_050116255.1 Desulfarculaceae bacterium | reverse complement strand
AATGCCCGCCACAAACACCAACATTGTTTTCAATAACCTCATGACCGCTCCTTCTGCGTTGCTTTGAATTGCTTATCATGTGACCGCCAGCGCGTTTCCCATGGCTGCGGTATTAGATTCTAACATACTCTCTAACAAAAAAAGTGAGCGCTCGAAGGGGGGCGTGGCCTAGTGGGCAAGATGAATCTCAAGTTGCGAGGGAAATATCAGAAAAAATAAGCATCAGTCCCGCATTGGCCAATATATAAGTTTAGGGTGCATCCGTTGCTACGCATTCGAGGCCCAAGACCTCAAGGTAATCCACTTCAACATGCCCTTCATGGCTCCCAAAGCCGGCGCAATAGATCAGCACCGGCCTTGGCCCCGGCCAGGCCTTCTCCCCTGCCCTGGTATTCAGCGCTAAAGGCCCCTGTATAACCTGCACTATGCAAGGCCTTTAAGCAGGCCGCATAATCAATGCCGCTGTCTTTAGTCTGGGGCCTGGGCTGCAGGGTCTTGAAATGCACATGTACAGTAAAGGGGGCCAGGGTGCGGCAGGCAGCCAGGGCGTCCTGATCATCACAAAAGTTACCCAGGTCCAGGCACACGCCCAATCCCTGACCGGTAAGCTCGATCAGCTTGAGAATATCTTCCGGGTGAGCGGTGAGCCCGAAGTGGTTCTCCACCCCCAGGAGCAGGCCGAGTTCCTGGGCCTGACGGGCCAGGGGCTGCAGGGCCCAGGCCGCACTCTGCAAGGCTGACTCGCCCGCAGGGGGTGGCAGCTTGTGTCTATGCTCATTGGCCGATTTAAACGCCAGCCTGTACAGCCACTGGGAAAGCCTGCCCAGGGGAACCTGGTCCCTGCTGGTAGCTGAACGCAGCCTTTCCAGATGCATCAGTACCCTTGATAGGGTCGCACCCCCGCCCCCCACAGACACCCGCACGGTCCGGACATTCAGCAACCGGCACTGTCCCAAGAGGCGTTTGGCCCGGTCCACCTGCTCCGCCACCAGGGTGGGGGGCGCATTGAGCTCAAGGTAGAGGCTCAGGGCGGCGCTGTTGGCGCCGGCCTCTTGCTGCGCCTGTTGCAGCTCCTGCCAGAATGAGGGTTCAAAGGAGGGCAGGAGCCGGTCCAGCCACTCCACCCCCTCGAATCCGGCCTCAACTGCCAGGGCGGGAAGCTGGTGAGCACGCAGCTTGCCGGATAATAGACTTGTTCCCAAAGACCAGGCGTGCAACAGAACCTGCAAAGATCCCCCTCAGTTGGATGATAATCTCAGATGATCGGCCAGGGCCCCCAGATCGGCAAAGACCTCATGGGCCTGGGCCAGTTCCGAGGGCTCCAAGGTAGTACACACCGCATAGCAGGTGGCGCCCGAGGCCAGGGCGCTCTCAATGCCGGCCGGGGCGTTTTCAATCACCAGGCAGCGGCCCGGTTCCGCGTTCAAGGCCCGCGCCGCGGCCAGGTAGGGATCAGGATGGGGCTTGTGCCGGTCAACATCCTGGGCGGTGACCACGGCGGCAAAGCGCTGTCTGATCTCCGGCCTCAGGCACCTTTCTACCAGGGCGCGGCGGGAGCTGGTCACCAGGGCCAAGGGCATTCTTTCATGCACCAGGGCGTCTATCAAGTCCAAGGCCTGGGGAAAGGGATTGACCCGGCCTGCATAGCGGTCCAGGTATAGCTGCGCCTGGAGTGACAGCAACTCCTCCATCCTGAATTCCATGGCTGGATAATCCTCTTGGCCAAGGCCCTGGGATCTGAAAAAATCAAACAGCACCTTGGGTCCCAAGGCGCCCTCATTACGCAGAATGAAACGCAGGGGAATATCAAACCCCTGCTGAGCCAGGATCTCCTGCCACAGGGCGGCATGCTGGGCCATGGAGTCCAGAACCACGCCGTCCATGTCAAAGAGCACTGCCTGGAACTTCAAATCAGGCACCCTGCCCCCTCCCCTGCCCTATCCATAATCAGGCCCTGCAACACGCCATGACAGCGGCAGGCCGTGCCGATCAGCCAGCTCCCCCCCTTATTTACTATTTTGTTTTTCAGGTCCCGCATTTCCGCTAGTTTCAGCCCCCCTACTCCTGGGGCCAGTTGCCGGCTGCGCAAGACGCCCGTGTGCCACTGCGGGCAGGCAATGGCCGCCAGGCGGGCGAACATGGGCTCTCCCCGGGGCTGGCCGGTTACAGTGCAGATTTCGGCCGGTTCCGGGCAGTCGTCCGGGCACATGAAATCAGCCAGGCTCAAGTATATTTCCCCCCTCTTCCCTTGCATGATTGAAGGTGCCTGGGGAACGCAGGCCTCAGGCGGAAACACGGTATTGATTTTGACCGGTGACAGCATGGCCTGAAGCCAATCCCCGAGAAAATGCCTGGGCACTGCCGGCACCACCCAGGTTTGGGCAGAGCTTGCCGCCAAAATCCTGGGACCGGCGATCTCGCCCGGCTCGGCCTTCACGGGCACGCCCAAGGCTGATAGCTCAGGGCTTGGATGGGGCTCGATCACCAGGCTCACCCGGCCTCCCAGGCGCTCCACGGCCAGGCAGCCGAAACGGCCCCCGCCGATAACCAAGACCTTGCCCTGTTCAACACCATCCTTCATGTCCGCAGCCATCAGGAGCAGATAGAAACGCCGGACTCTGTGACCCGGCAACTGTAATCCATCCTACCGCCATGATGTCAAGTGCCGGGTTGGTGAAAATTTTTGTTAGTGTGTTTCAGCATCCCTGGTAAATTTCAGGGACAAAGGCATGTATCTTGAAAAACCTCGTTGCAAACGCTTTTAACAAAAAAGGGCTCCCCGCCCGATCAAGACCAGGCGGGAAACCCTTTTTTTAAACCCGATGGGAAATAACTGGGCCGGGTGTCTTACCAGCGCCGGGGGGACCGGGACTCGCGGGACTCACGGGGCCTGGCCTCATTGACCTTCAGGGCCCTGCCGTCCATCTCTTTACCGTTAAGGGCGTTGATGGCGGCTTCCGAGGCTTCATTGTCCATCTCCACAAAGCCGAAACCACGGGATCTTCCGGTCATGCGGTCAGTGATGACCCGGGCCGAAAACACCTCTCCGAACTCTTCAAACAAGCCGCGCAGCTCGTCTTCGGTGGAATTAAAGGACAGATTGCCTACGTAAATGTTTTTTGACATCTTCGAAACTCCTGCAAAAAATGAATCACTTCTCCCGACTTTCGGGAGAGTCCTGGGTCCAATGAGTCTAACGGTTTTGCTGAGATGGGCGCGCCCGGCGCCAACGATCGAGCGAAAGGTTTCGACTGATTGGCCAAACTAGTTTGACACTTTACCTTAAAAAAATCCATTGTCAACAGATATATATTATAAAGTTACATGAGATTAATCTAATTGACCCAGATGATGCGGCGGTTTAGAAGTCATGAAACGATCCCTCT
>JASFOZ010000485.1:0-3387 GCA_050116255.1 Desulfarculaceae bacterium | reverse complement strand
AGGTTCACAAATTCCATCTTGGGCCGGTCCATGGGATGGCATAATAACACGAAAACCTTAGGACCGACTGACGGTTGTTGCCACCCTGCTCCTTTTGTTAATATTTAGACGGCGTTTGCATCGGACTGAACCGGCAAAAACAACCGGTGCCAGTGACCCCATGCCGGTTGTGGCGGCAGCCAAGGGCGGCCTTGGGCCTGAGAAGGCTGAGGGACTCAAAGGAGAGAGTTAATGATCAGGGTGACCGTGGATCAATTAAAAACCGGCCAGGTGCTGGCCCAGGACGTGCTGCGCGATGACGGCGTCATCCTGATGACCAAGGGCCGGGCCCTGACCGAAGAGGCCATCGCCCTTCTAGGCCGCCTGGAGGTGGAGTCCGTAGTCCTGGAAGGCGACCTCTTCGCCTCTGAGGAGGAGCGCCAGGCCTATGTACGCAAGCAGGAGGAGGCCCTGGACGAGCGTTTTTCCCGAGTCACAGACGACCAGGTTCTCATGGCCGTACGCGAGATGTTCCGCAAGCGCCTGAAAAAGGGCTGTTCAGCCAGTCCCCCCCAGGTTCAAGCCCCTGCTGAACCGCCTCCGGAGTAGGTTATGGTTCTGGAAGAGGCGGCGGCCAAAAAACGCATCCAGCTTTTAAAAAACCTGCCCACCCTGCCGGGCATGATCGAGCAGATTTCCCGGGCGGTGGAGTCCAAGCGGTTCTCCGCCGCGGACATAGGCAAGCTCATCTCCCGGGATCAGGTCCTCACCGCCAAGGTGCTCAAGCTGGCCAACAGCGCCTTTTACGGCTATTCGCGCAAGGTCGGCTCCCTGACCCAGGCCCTGGTGCTGCTGGGGTTCGATGTGGTCAAGGGCCTTATCCTCACCTCCAGCGTCTTTGACCTCATGAAGACCCGCTCCCTGGACCTGTGGAAGCACTCCATGGGAGTGGCCACCGCCGCCGGCATACTGGCCGACCAGATAGAGATGAAGGGAATGGAGGAGGTGAGCCTGGCCGGGCTGCTGCACGACCTGGGCAAGGTGGTGCTAAGGGTGCACATGCCCGATGACATGGATTCCGTAAACGAGCTGGTGGAGGTGGAGGGCTTAAGCGTACGCGACGCCGAGGTCGAGGTCTTGGGCTTCAACCACACCCATGTGGGTTTGTGGCTGGCCGAGAGCTGGAAGCTGCCCCAGAACATGACCGATGCCATCCGCTGGCATCACCAGCCCGAGAACTCGCGTCAGGAGCCCTTGATCACCGCTGTGGTTCATTTCGCCGATATCCTGGCCCGGGGCTACGGCTACGGCGACGGCGGCGACCCCTGGGTGCCGCCTTTGGAGCGCACCGCCCTAAAGCAGCTCAACCTGAGCGCCCAGTCCCTGGAAAAAACCGTGGATCAGCTCTGCGAGCACCTGGTGGATAAGGACCCCGGGCTGGATTAAGGGGCAGCCCCGGTAAAAGTCGCACCTAATTTCCGTAAATCTTGGGCCTCAACCCCTGCCGCCGGGCGCGGCTGGCTTTACATCCACCCCGTCCTGTTGCTAGATTGTAGTGCCTGCTCAACTCTTCTAGACTTGAGGCTGGGGGGCATGTCTTGAGCAAAGAATCCGTCATTAAAAAAATTGCCGATCTCGATTTCAGCAACGCTGAGGCCTGGGCCGCCATGGGTTCCTGCATCATGGACGGAGTTGCCTTCATAGCCAATGCCCTGCTGAGCGGCATCATCACCCAAGGGCTCACCAAATTGCTGACCAGAGTTGAGAAGGAACCTGATCTAAGCGATGAAGAACTGATCGCCCATCTCGAAGACCTGGAATCGCAAATTGAGGAAGAGCATTGGCGGGCGCTGCAAGAAAATATTAAGCAAATCCGCCGGGAGGCGCTGGGCCTGGATGACGACGCCTTGGCCGACCGGCTGCTGGCCTATCTGCACCGCGATGCTCCAGCCCATGAAAAGCTCTCTGATGAAATGCACGCCATGCTCGCGGCCTTGCCCTTTCCGGTCTTTCTGTCCGTGGGACAACTGGTGGAAGGTCTGCCCCGCATCTCTGAAATCGGGCTACAAAACGTGGTGGACCGGCCTGAATCGGACGCCATCCTGGCGGCGTTTGCGGGCAAGACCCGCCAATTGATGGTCACCGGCAAGGCGCTCTCGGGTAAGAGCTTTTTGGGCTTCAAGGTGGCCCAGAAATGGATCCAGCAAGGCGGGGCCGTGGCCTGGATGCAATCCCCTACCCTTACTTCTATCAATGTGCAAGCCATGAACCAGGGCCGAAAACCGCTCCTGGTCTGGGACCCGGTGGAGCCCGCTGCCCTGGATGAAAACGCCTTCAGCCAGCTCCGGCAATTCACTGGTCATGTCCTGATAAACACCAGGGTGGGCGACCGAAGCCCGGCCAAGCAGGCGGCTGAGCAGCGCCTGAAGCAGCTGCTCCCCGGCTTTGGGTTTGCAGAGGCGGCTTGGAAGAACGGGCGCCTCGCGACCTCCGCGCGTCTGGCCTATGTCTTTTTGGGACCCATGGCAGATGCAGGGGAGGTGGTGTCCCGCAATGCCAGAGGCCGTTATCCTGGCTTTTTCACCATCACCAATGACGGCAAAGAGGCGCTTTCCACCATCATGAACGCGACCCGGGGCGAGCAAAAAACCACCATCCTGGGCCTGGGCACCGCCTGCCTCATGGCGTTGCACAAAAAAGGTGAACAGCAAGTGACCGGAGAAGCAGTTGCCTCCCTGCTCAGCGCCAGGGCCGCCGGCCTCACCCAAGAGGACATAGTCCAGGAGATATTCTCCCAGACGGTTAACGACCAGGACCGCCGGGCGCTGCGGGTGCTGGAGCGGCTGCGCCATTGGACCGGCCAGCCTGTCGTGCATGAGATCATCCTGCGCCTGGCCCTTACCGCCCAGGGCCTGGACGAGGCCGGGCACGCCCTTACCGATTTGGAAAAAGGCGGCATCCTGGTGCGCCTGGGCGAGTACCTGGCCGTGTGGCACGACATGCAGCTTGACGTGCTGGGCGAAGAAGATAGCCAGGCCCAAAGGAACCAAGCCCTGGATGACACCGCTACCGCTTTAGCAAGGGAAGTGGAGGCTAACAAGGATACAAGCAAGCTGGCCAACCTCTGCACAGCGGCTGGTAATTTTGCCAATCAAATAAATGATCTTGGCCATTGGGCCCAAAGTCTGCATATTTACGAGTCTTTAAATAACGCCTTTCGGAATTTGGCCCAACCAGACCCGGCAACCTATAAACCTCTGGTCGCCACTAATTGCAACAACCTGGGCCTTCTCCTGGCCGATATGGGCCAGAGGAAACCGGCACGCGGGCTATACCAAGAAGCCTTAAAAACCTACCGCGATCTGGCCAAAGAGCAGCCCCAGGCCTATCTGCCCGATGTGGCCATGA
>JASFOZ010000484.1:0-3395 GCA_050116255.1 Desulfarculaceae bacterium | reverse complement strand
AGTCTTTCCACGGGCTTTCCCGAAATCAAGCGGCCGGCACGGCTTGAAAAAGCGAGAGGATGAACAATGCCGAACCTGGATGCCCGATTAATCTATTATCCCCACTCTAATGAATAGGGCTAATATAAGTAAACACTTTAACCAGCAAACCTAGACAAACGCCCCGGTAAAGTCAATGTTAAAACAATTGAATAGCTTCAGTGTGATTGAACTGTCACAGGCTTTTCATAAATGGAACAATTCCAGATTAAGGGCTAGCCAAGTTGGCAGAGGGCCGGGAATGGCTTTTGAGTTCATCTCAAAGACGATGAGGGGAGGGACGGGCTGGCAGGATGTGTAAGGCACAAACAGCCAAACCGGGCTAATTTCCATTTGGGAATAAAGCCGATGTGGAAGCAGCAAATAACGCCCCTGCCAGCCTAAACGAGCCACGTAAATTACCATATCGTAATTATGTTTACCCAAAAATTTGCACTTCCAAACCGGTCATCAGACCACGCCCAAGCAGGTTGAAAAGATAACATATTGTTATTTAATGCATAATGTGCCTAAATTCTAAGGCAGCGCTTACCGACCATGTTGCCAGGTTTTTGGCATATTAATTGCGTAATCGTAAAAGACCGCCTGCTCGATTTTGACTAAGGATGCGCGCAATGAATCAAAAAACTGAGTTAGGGGGTGCCTCTTCCGGCAGCCGCCGCATGAGGAGGATTGTAGTAAGCCTGCTCAAAGGCGGGGTTGCCAAGAGCGAAACCGCTGTCAACCTGGCCCACGGCCTGGCCCTGGCCGGATACCGGGTGCTTTTAGTGGACACGGACGTGCAGAATCACTGCGCCGAGATGCTGGGGGTGCATCCGGAAAAGGGACTGGCCGAGTTGATCGCAGGCTGGACCAGCTCGGCCGGGGCCCTGGCCAAGGCCCGGGACAACCTCTGGCTGCTGGCCGGCGGCACGGACCTGGCCGCAGTCAAGATGGAGATCGCCCGCCGGGAAATGGCGCCGGAAGCGGTGCTTTCCGAGGCCCTGGCTTGTTTTGAAGACAGGTTTGACTTCTTGGTTATGGACACCGCCCCTGGCTGGGACACCCTGCTGGTCAATGCCCTGTATTTCAGTAAAGAGGTTCTGGCGCCGGTGTCCATGGAGCCCATGGCCATCAAGGGATTGCAGACCTTCCAGGAACGCCTGGGCGTAATTCAAAAGTATAATAAAGGCCTTACCCTGAGATGGATCTTGCCTACCTTTGTTGACGGCAGGGTCAAAAAAACAGGCGAGATCCTAAACCAGCTCCGGGAGAGATACGGAGACCTGGTGGTTTCGCCGGTCAAGTATTCAGTCAAGCTGTCCGAGGCCACGGCCTTTGGCAAGACCATCTTTGAGCACGACCCCCGGGGAAGCGGCGCCAAGGCCTATGGGGAGCTGGCTCATCGGGTGATAGACGATGGCGAGGTTTCAGATCATACCCAGGATGCGCCAATGATGGCGGAGCCTTTGCTCCCCAGCCAACCCCTGGAGCCGGAACCCCTGCCTGTCCCCAGCTATATCCCGGATATAGAGCAAGAGCCCTACCAGGGCCTTATTAATGAGCCTGAACCATTTGAAGCACACCTTGAATCCACACCCACAGAGACGCGGTTTGAAGGCGAGGATTCCCCGCCGCCGGCCCAGAGCCAGGCATCGCCGCAAGCGCCTGTCTTGGACATGCGTCAGAAGCTTATAGAGCGGTTGCGTAAAGACGGCGCCGCCCGCAGGCTGCTTAGGGAGCGGCTGAAAAAGAAAGATGACCCGGCGCGCCCTGTGATTGAAAAGACTATCCGCGAGATGAGAGAGAGGCTCAGGGATGAACGGCAGTAGATCAACACCCAATGTGATAGAAGAGGCCCTGGGGCATTTCCGGTTGTTTCAACAGGCGCCCGGTCACCTGAGGCCAGGCCCAGAGCACCGCCCAGAAGGGCCGGCAACCGAGCCTCTGGTGAAAAAGCTGCGGGGCATGCGCCTGAGCGGCATGGCCAACTCGCTTGATGAGCAAAGCCGGGCCCTTTCCAGCCGCAGGCTGTCATTTGAAGACCGTTTGGACCTGATGGTTGAGCGGGAGATGCAGGTGCGCGAAAAAAGGCGTTTCCTGATCCGCCTTAAAAAGGCCGATCTCCGCCTGGACGCCCGGCTCCCAGACCTGGACTATAGCCCTGAGCGCGGTTTGGACAGGGCGATGATTAACGCCTTGGCCTCCTGCAACTGGGTGCTCCAGTCAAGGAACATACTCATAAGCGGCCCCACGGGAACCGGTAAAACCTTTATTGCCTGCGCCTTGATGCGCCAGGCCTGCTTCCTGGGCTTTAAGGCCCTCTACCAAAGGCTGCCCGCCTTGCTCCGGCAGATGGATGTGGCCCGGGAAAAAGGTAAGTATCATAAATTGTTGACGGAACTGGCCAACATAGACGTGCTGGCCTTGGATGACTGGGACCAGGAACCTTGGCAGCGCCGCAACTGGTTGGATCTCTTGGAGATTGTGGAAGAAAGGCTGGGCAAAAAACCGACCCTGGTGGCAGCGAGGACGCCCTTGCCGGATTGGGCCCTGGATAATGAGGATCCTTCGGCTATTGGCCCCATAGTCGACCGCCTTATCCAAAACGCCCATGTGCTCAGGCTCCAGGGGGAAAGCCTCAGAAGCAAGTATCCAGGATCCTAGACCCCTTTCTTTGGTTCGATCTATATTTACTAAATCGTAACCTTTTATTACTATTTCGTAATTAACCCGGCCCTAAAGTTCTGGCGGCCGCAGTAACCGCCTTGCGGGCGCTGGCGGGAATGCCCCCAGCCATACCCCGCAGGGGAGGTATTGCGCGATTGACCAAGAAAGCTGCCGTACGATAGTATGGCAGCAAGCCGAGGAAATCACTGTTCCTGTTGCGCTTCCGGGTGAAAACGCTCCAAAAACGATTAATAGGCGATGCTATTGGCGTTGGTTAATCGGCCAAAATAATTATTTGAATATTATTTTCGGGCTGACTTTTAATTAAACAATAATATTGGCAGAAGAATAAAAGTATCATGGATGAAACGATAAAAAATTTGGAAAGAATGCCATCCTTAACCTATGATGAACGAATAATCATGGGCAAAGGCTCATACTCCTATGGCAACAAGATCAACCTTGTTGGCGCCAAGCAGGGCACCAACAAGGTTATCATAGGCAAGTACTCCTCCATCGGCCCTGACGTTTGGGCGGTTATGGATAACCATCATATGGAGTGGGTGACTACATACCCCTTCTGGTCTTTCCCGGAAAAATACCCTGAAGCCCCCTGCCATGTCACCTGGAAAGGAGACATCGTTATCAATAATGACGTGTGGATTGGTTTTAGAAGCATTTTGATTCACGGCGTCAATATTGGAGAT
>JASFOZ010000483.1:0-3396 GCA_050116255.1 Desulfarculaceae bacterium | reverse complement strand
GACCATGGCCTCGGTGATGCCCTTTTCCACTGCCGGGATGTAATTGCGGGGGATGGCTCCGCCCACGATTTTGTTTACAAAGACAAAGCCTTCGTTAGCGCCGGCCGGTTCGATCTCCAGCCAGGTGTCCCCGAACTGGCCCCGGCCGCCGGTCTGCTTCTTGTAGCGGCCCTGGACCCGGGTCTTGCCCTTGATGGTCTCACGGTAGGGAACCTTGGGAGTCTTGAGGTTAACCTCCACTGAGAACTTGCGTTTGAGTTTTTCCAAGGTTGTTTCAATGTGCACAGAGCCCAGGCCGGAAAGAAGGGCCTCGCCGGTCTGGGGGTCCCGCTCCAGGCGCAGAGAAGGGTCTTCTTCCAGAAGCTTGTTAATGCCGGCAAAGACCTTTTCCTCGTCCCCTTTTTCCTTGGCCTCGATGGCATAGCTCATCAAGGCGGGCAGAACCGGGAGTTCCGGCAGTTGTATGGGGGACTTGTCATCGGTAAGGGTGTCGCCGGTGACAGTGTCCTTGAGCTTGGGAATGGCCACCAGGTCGCCGGGCATGGCTTCGCTGACCGGCTTTTGGTTTTTGCCGGTCATGAGCAGCATCTGGTTGAAGCGCTCTTTGGTGTCCTGATTGGGATTAAAGAGCTGAAGGTCGGAGCTGAGCTTGCCCGAAAATACCCGCACCATGGAGAGGCGGCCGGCAAAGGGATCGCTGACGGTCTTGAAGACCAGGGCGGCCAAGGGAGCGTCCGTACTGGGGTCGCGCTGTTCCTCATCGCCGGACTTAGAGTTTTTCCCCTCTATGGGGCCTGCCTCCACCGGGGAGGGCAGAAGCTGGTTGGTCAGGTCCATGATGGGCTGCACGCCCATGTTGTTAAGGGCTGAGCAGACGGCCACGGGAATGAACAACCTGTCGCGCACGCCTTTGGCCAGGCCTTGGGCCAGGTCGCCGGCGGAGAGCTCTTCGCCCTCAAGATAGCGCTCCATCAGGCTGTCGTCAGCCTCGGCGATGTCCTCGATAAGGGTCTCACGGGCGCTCTCCACGGCATCGGCCATATCATCGGGGATGTCGCCCGTACTCATCTTTCCGGAGCCGTCTTTGGTAAAGGTGTAGGCCTTGCCCGCCAGGAGGTCAACCACGCCGCTGAAGCCCTCGCCCACGCCTATGGGCAGTTGCAGGCGCACCGGCTTAACGCCCAGCAGGTCGGCGGCCACGCCCAGAGCCTGGTCAAAATCGGCCCGGTCGCGGTCCATCTTGTTGATGATCAAAATAGCCGGAAGTTCGTTTTCCTGTACAAAGCTCCAGGCCTTCTCGCCTTGGACTTTGATGCCGTCTATGGCGTCGCCCACCAGCAAAACCCCGTCCACCGCCCGCATGGCCGCGGCGGCGTCGCAGAGAAAATTGTCATCCCCAGGGGCGTCTATAAAGTGGATATTATGCTTCTTGTGGCTGTAGTGGCCAAAGGCGGCCGACACACTGCCGCCGCGCTTGGCCTCCTCCGGCTCGAAGTCCAGGGTGGCGCTGTTGTCGTCCACCTTGCCCAGGCGGTCGACAGCCTTTGCATTGAAGAGCATGGCCTCGGCAAGCGAGGTTTTGCCCGATCCTCCGTGGCCCACCAGCGCAAAGGTGCGGGTGAGGTTGATGTCATTGCTCATGAGGACTCCTCACTGGGGAAAAAGTTGGGGTTTTTGTGTCAACGGCCAAACTTAACCAAGCCCTCGGGTCTAGTCAAGAGGTAAAACTCTTGCCCGTGGGGAGATTTAGCATACCAGGCCCGGGCTGCAATCAGGCGCCTCAGGACCGGGACGGACGATTGTTTCCTGATTTTTGCTTGATTCCCGGGGTGGGCGGGTTAAGATAGTGTTTTCCAGTTGGTAGCCCCATTTACCTGCGGCTGAGGGCCCGGCTGGACGGCTGTTTTTTTTGGGCAGGAAAAGGGCGGGCGTGGAAAAGATGCTGCAAGACTTTGCCGAGTATCAGGTCCAGGCACGGCGGGCCTCGGAGAACACCGTGGCCGCCTACACCCGGGACGTGCGCCAATTCCTTAGTTTCACCCAGAGCAGGCGGGAGATTTCCTCCTGGGAAGAGGTGGATGCGGCGGATGTGCGCGCCTTTTTGGCCCAGGGCCTCAAGACCCAAAAACGCAGCACCGTGGCCCGGAAGCTGGCCAGTTTGCGCTCTTTTTTCGACTACTTGCAGCAAGAGCACCAACTGGGCCTCAACCCCTCCGCCCTGGTTAGGCCGCCCAAACAGGAGCAGCCCTTGCCCCCCCGCTTGAGTGTGGACGAGGCCTTTCACTTGGTGGAGCAGCCCGACGGCCAGGAAGCCGGGAGTAAAAAGAAGAACAAGCAAGCCGCCGCCCGCAGCCGGGACCATGCCATGCTGGAACTTCTCTACTCCAGCGGCCTGCGGGTGAGTGAGCTGGTGGGCCTGGACCTTGAGCATTTGCGCCTGGATTTGGGCCTGGTGCAGGTGGTGAAGGGCAAGGGCGGACGGGAGCGGCTGGTGCCGGTGGGGGCCAAGGCCCAGGCTGCCCTGGAGCATTGGCTCCAGCAGCGGGACACACTCTTGGCCAAGGACAACCCTGGCCAGGCCGCCTTGTTCCTTAACCAGCGGGGAGGGCGGCTCAGCGTGCGCAGCGTACAGAACCTGTTGCAGAGGCTCATACCGGGCCTGAGCATTAGCCGCAAGATCGGGCCCCATGCCCTCAGACACGCCATGGCCACTCATTTATTGGAAGGCGGGGCGGACCTGCGCTCAGTGCAGGAGATGCTGGGGCACAAGAGCCTGCGCACCACCCAGAAGTACACCCACTTGACCGTGGATCATCTGCTCAAGGTCTATGACCAGGCCCACCCCCGGGCGGCAACGGATGATCCAGACAAGGGAAGGCAGGATGATGACGAACCCGAGTCAACCTAACATGCGTTCCACCACGGTATTGGCCCTGCGGCGGCAGGGAAAGCTGGTCATGGCTGCGGACGGCCAGGTCACCATGGCCGATGTGGTGGTCAAGTCCGGGGCCAAGAAGGTGCGGCGGCTGTATCAGGACAAGGTGCTGGCCGGGTTCGCCGGGGCCACGGCCGACGCCTTCACTTTGTTCGAGCGCCTGGAAGGCAAGCTGGAGGCCTATGCCGGCAACCTCTCCCGGGCCTCGGTGGAGCTGGCCAAGGACTGGCGCACGGACAAGAGCCTGCGCCGTTTGGAGGCCCTGCTCCTGGCCGCAGACCAGAACCACCTGCTTTTGATCTCCGGCCTGGGTGATGTGATCGAGCCGGAGCAGGGGGTGGCGGCCATTGGGTCGGGCGGGTCCTATGCCCTGGCTGCGGCCCGGGCCCTGATGGAGCACAGCGACCTGGAGCCTGAGGAGATCGTCAAAGAGGCCATGGCCATAGCCGCTGACATCTGCA
>JASFOZ010000482.1:0-3416 GCA_050116255.1 Desulfarculaceae bacterium | reverse complement strand
GGGCGGCCACCGTAACCATGAGGTTGTAATCCACTCCCATATTGGCAATTTCTTTAACGCCCTGTTCTTCGCACAGGTCTGTAACGCAATAATGATCATATAGGCCGGGGCGGTCCCGTTCAGTCGCCGCCTTGGCCTGAGGAAATATATCCACACCCACCAGGGTGTCAATTTCTGCGTACTCCTGGAGCTGCTCGCCTACCATGCCGTTTCCAGCCCCCAAGTCCAATACGTGCAACTCCTCCTGATCTTCCAGCCACCCCCCCAACTCTTTGTTTAACAGCTCACAAACCACTTCCGGGGAATTACATTTGAGGTGATCGTACACCACACCTTCGTATAAGCCGGGATACTTAAAAATCTTGTTATAATCATGCAGTCTCAGCCGGGTTGTTTCTCCTTCCCGTTTTATTTCGAACCACTCTTCGTCTTGGTCCAGGTTATCAGAATCTTTTGGAAATCTGATTTCAAGACCATTAATCTTCATGCCTACACTCCCTCCTCCGTAAATTGAGGTTAAGGTGCTCCTAAATAAACATTTTCACATGGCTATTCAGCCAGTGAACACAGCAACGTTACTGCTTTGTGGATAAATAGGGTGGCCTTGCGGCCGGTGAGGTTAAGAACATTAAGGGGCGCAGCTCGTTTAACCCGCCCCCAAATTTTTCAGTTGAGGACGAATAACCTCCCTTCCCTTTGTTTCAGAATTGTCTGAAAATTACGATGGTCCTAACTGACATACATATACATGCCTCAAAATGAGGAAAATGTCAAATCATCATTCGTATTTAATCTAGTATTTGTGCCGAATTCTGGCAGCAATCACATTCTAAGCAGTATTTATGGGGCCAAATCAGAGATGCTTTTTCTGTGAAGATTGGGTTAAAAACCGGTCCAAGGCGGCGGCGAAGCGGTCTTTGTCTTTAGGGGAGTAAGGCGGGGGTCCGCCCAGATCATGGCCGGCCTCGCGCAGAGACATCATAAAATCACGCATGGACAGGCGCTCCCGCACGTTCTCCACGGTGTATAGTTCACCACGGGGGTTCAGGGCAACCGCACCCCGTTCCACCACCGCCGCCGCCAGGGGCAGATCCGAAGTCACCACCAGGTCGTGCGGCTGCACTCTTTCCGCGATGTGACGGTCAGCGCTGTCCATATCGCGCGGCACCACCACGAAGGAAACCAAAGGCGATCTATGCCGGGCCACCTGCCGGTCAGCCACCAGCACCACGGCGATCTTAAGGCGGTCCGATGCCCTGAAGATCAAGTCTTTCACTGCCCGGGGGCAGCCGTCAGCATCAATCCATATCTTCAAGGAGTGCTCCTTTGGGCGTCCCAACCGGCGGCTATCTGAAAAATTAGGTTCGGCCAGGGGGCAAAACGCCGCCGAACAACCATCTCTACTTGGGAATCTCCACCCGCACCAAAAAACCTTCCTCAGTGCTGGACACGGAGATGCGGCCTTGGTGTTTTTCAATGATTTTTTTGGCCAAGGCCAGCCCCAAACCGGCCCCAGGCTCCTTTTGCCCACGCGGCCTGCGGAAGGGCTCAAATATATGGGCCAGTTCCTGTTCATCTATAATGTCGCTGGAGTTTCGAAGCTCCAGAGACAGCTCCTCAGCGCTTTCCCTGAGAGTCAGATTGATCTTCCCGCCTGCGGCCGTGTATTTGGCGGCATTGTCCATAAGGTTGGAAAGAACCGCTTCCATTCCCCGGGGAATAAAAAAGGCCATGGCCTGGGCCGGCGCCTTCAGTTCAAACTCCAGGTTGCGGTCTTTAAAAAGCGGCTGCCAGCGTGCAACCTGCTTATCAATCACCTGCCTCAAATCGGCGAGCTCCGGCTCCCAAGGTGAAGTCGAAAGGTCAAGCTTTGAGAACTGCAAAATCCGCCCGATCAGGTCGTCCATCTGCTCAACCTCTTCGCGGATTTCCTGCAAGTACTGCACTAACTCCTCAGTTTTTTTCTCCCCTAAATCCTTGTGGGCAAATTCCTCCAGGATACGGATCCTGGTCAAGGGGCTGCGCAGTTCGTGGGACACATTGGCCAAGAGTTCCCTTCCCCCCCGGATCATGGTTTCAACCCGTTTGGCCAGGTGATTAAGGGCCCTGCCCAACTCCCTGATTTCGTCTTTTCCCTTTATGCGGGCGCGGTGGGAAAGATCCCCATTGGCAATGACCAGGGCCGAGCGCCTCAGCTCGGTTATGGGTTTGGTGATCAACCTTGATACCGGCACCACCAGAATCGCGATGAGCAGCCCCACCGTGGCCAATCCCAAGGGAAAGGCAACGTCAGGGTCCAAATGCCATTTTGTTTCCAGAAGCATATGCAGATCGCCCATTTTGCCAGGGCCAAGGGCCACCTGGGTTTGGGCGTAAAAGTTCCAGCCCGGCCCAAAGCCATAATACAGCTTGGCCCCGGTGATGCCGGTTACAGCCTTTTTATTGCCTAGATTCACCTCAGGCGGCGCTTCTTCGGGAAAGGATTTCAAAATGATGCGGCCTTGTTCGCTGGCCAGCCAAAGCTTGGCCCCGGGTATGCGCTTGATGCGGGCTAAAACTTTGTGAACCCACTCATTATCCTGAAGCGGAGTCTGAGGGCGGCTTTGGATGCTTTGTTCCAAAAAATCCCTAAGCAAAAACACCTGCGCGGCAGCGCTCTGCTTGTATCTGTCTTTTATTTGGCTGCCGGTGGAGACTATGAACAATCCGAAGATCAGTGTCTCGGTCAAGACCAAGACCCCGATAAAGGACCAGAATATCTTCAAGTAAATGCGGCTGATTCTCATGGATTCCCCACAAACATGTAGCCTGTGCCCCAAACCGTCTTGATCACCTTGCCAAAGCGGGGATGGCTTTTCAATTTGGCCCTCAGGTTGCTGATATGCACGTCAATACTGCGGTCAAAGGCCTCCAGATCCCGGCCCCGGGAAAGCTGCAGCAAACGGTCCCGGGTGAAGACCGTATCCGGCCTTGACATCATGGCGCGCAGAATCCGGTACTCGGTGGCAGACAACTCAAGTTCATCTTCGCCCATGCGCAGGGTGTGTCTGGCCATATCCAGCTTCAAGCCGCCGGCCTCAATATACCTTGGTCCCTCCGGCTCCTTGGAATCCCCGGCCCCTTGCTCCGGGGACCGGCGCAGCACCGCCTTCATCCTGGCCAACAGCTCCCTGGGGTTGAATGGTTTGGGCAGATAATCATCCGCCCCCAACTCCAGGCCCACTATGCGGTCGGCGTCTTCACCCCTGGCGGTGAGCATGATCACCGGCACCTGGGATTGGCCGCGCAAGTCCCTGAGAACATCCAGGCCGTCACGCTGCGGCAGCATAATGTCCAAAATCACCATGTCAGGATTTTGGGATGCCACCGTCTGGAGCACCCCGGATCCATCGCTCAGACAAAAAACCTCATATCCA
>JASFOZ010000481.1:0-3453 GCA_050116255.1 Desulfarculaceae bacterium | reverse complement strand
CGGCGGCAGAATGGTAAGCCCCAGCCGCCTGGCCTCGGATACATAGGCAAAGGTGGAATAAAAGCCGCCCTGATTGCTGATCACCGCGGCCATGAATTCCGCTGGGAAGTGGGCCTTGAGATATGCAGCCTGGAAAGAGACCCGGGCATAGCTGGCGCTGTGGGGCTTGCAGAAGCTGTAGCCGGAAAAGGAAAGCATCATCTGCCAGACCTCGTCTATCTTGTCCTGATGCACCCCCCGTGCCCGTGCTCCGGACAGGAAACGCTCCCGGTAGTCGGCCAGAGCCCGCTGTTTGTCCTTTTTGCTCATCACCTTGCGCAGGCCGTCGCCCTGGGCGTGGGAAAACCCGGCCAGGGCCACCGCCGCCTGGGAGACCTGCTCCTGATAGACCATGATGCCGTAGGTCTCGTCCAGGATGCCCTCCAAAAGGGGATGGATGGGCTGCCAGGCTTCGCCGTGCAGACGGTGCAGGTATTCCTGTATATAGTCGTTGGCTGCCGGCCGGATGATGCTGGAGTGGATCACCAGATGCTCGTAGTCGCCGCGGGCCGCCTTTTGCTGCAAAAGCCGGGTGGCCGGGCTCTCGATATAGAAGCAGCCCATGGTGCCGCCCCTGGCCACCAGGCGCTTGGTGGCCGGGTCATCCTCTGGTTGCCAAAAAATTTCGTCAAATGCCCGCCCGTTGGAGCGCAGGTCAGCTATGGCGTCGCGGATAACGCCCAAAGAGCGGTTGCCCAAAAGGTCTATTTTCACCAGGCCTGCTTCCTCGGCCCCGTCTTTTTCCCATTGGATCACGGGCACGCCCTTGGGGGCCGTCTCCAGGGGGGCGTATTCCTCAATGGGGCCGGGGGTGATGACCACTCCGCCCACGTGTACCGAAAGGTGGCGGGGCGTGCCCACCAGGCCCTGGGCCAGGCTCAGGATCTCGGGCCAGGGCCGGGGCAGGTTGGGTTTGATCCCAGGGGGCAGGGCCTGACGCTTGGGGTAAAGGCCAGTCTCTTCTTCGGCCGGACCCCGCAGCCAGGGCAGGCGGTGCATGGTCTGCTTGATCTCCTGGGCAGGCAGGCCGTAGACTTTGGCCACCTCCCGGATGGCCATGCGGCCCTGAAAAAATATATGGGTGGCCACCATGGCCGCGCGGCCTTGATACTGCTTGAACACCGATTCAATAACCCCATCCCGCTCGTCCCAGGCAAAGTCAACGTCAATGTCAGGCGGGTCCTTGCGCTCCGGGTTGATGAAGCGCTCAAAATAGAGGTTGTATTTGAGGGGGCAGACGTTGGTGATGCCCAGGCAATAGGCCGCCAGAGAAGCGGCGCCAGAGCCCCGGCCGCAGATGCGCGGGCTGCGTTTTACGATATCCTCCACCACCAGGAAATAGGATGAGAAACGTTTTTTGGCGATGACGCCCAGCTCATATTCCAGGCGCTGCTGCACTTCGGCTGGAAGCGGGTCTCCGTAGCGCCGCACCGCCCCGGCCAAGGACCGTTCCTTGAGCACCGCTTCGGCGCTTCGGCCTTGGCTGTCCTGCCAGGGCGGCATGACGGTTTCGGGCTGGGGTACGTATTCCAGCCGTTCGGCCAGCTCCTGGGCGGCGGGCAGGGCCTGGGGCAGGGCCGCGAAGCGGCTGGCGAACTCCTGGGGCCGGGCCAGCCAGGCGTCGGGCGGGGCCAGGTCCAGGGGCTTAAGGCGCGAGAGCGAGGTGTTCAGCGAAATGGCCCTAAGCACTCGGTGGAGCCGGTAGTCGCCGGGCTCTAAAAAGAAGCTGCCCGCCACGGCCACCAGAGGCGCTCCCAGCTTGCGGGCGGCCTGCCTGAGCTTTAGCGTCTGGCCGCTTAGGCGGCGGGGCAGGGCGGCCATGACCTCAAGGCCCATTTTCCGCCAGGCGCTTAGCAGGCGGGCGCTGGTGGTCAACAGCGCAAGTCCGGCGGAACTCGGGGGCAGATCATCTTGCAGGCAAAAGTCCGCTTCCCGGTGACGCCGGGTTATGAGGCGGCAGAGGCTTCGCATGCCCTCGTTGTTTTGCACCAGACACAAGGCCCGGCCACGGCTGCCCGGCTCGGTCAGCTCCACCCCCACCACCGGGTGCAGGTGATGCTGTCGGCAGGCCCTTAAAAACTCCCACAGGCCGTAAAGGTTGTCGGTGTCGGTGAGGGCTATGCCGCTGTACCCTAATGCTCTGGCCGCCCGGCACAGGGCGTCCGGCGAGGCCGTGCCCCACATGAGGGAATAATGGGAGCGAACCGCCAGGGCCAGCATGTTACGCCGCCCAGGTGCGGCCCATGCGGATCATGCCCGATCCGTGGCGCCGGCGTATGCTATCCAGGGCGTCCAGCAGCCTGTCCCTGCGCTGCTGCTTGGCCTGGCCGGGGCTGGGGGCAAAGGGCAGCTCCATCTGGGCGCCCGGAAAGATCAGGCGGTCGCAGAAAAGGCGCAGGTGCCTTATGCGCACCCGCCGGGTCCAGGCCGAGGCCAGGCCTGCCTGGGCCAGCTCAAAGAGCAGAAAATCATTGGCCGTGCCGGCCTGATGGGAGCGCTGACGGATCACCCGCACGCCGTCGCTGTAGTCCATCACCACCGCCACCCGCCGGGCCACCCGGCCCATTTGCCGCAGGCTGGCCCCGGCTTGCTCCACCAGGCTGTACAGGGCGCACTCCACCTCCTGCACATCGTTGGTGTCATCGCTGAATTCATGATCCAGGCGCAGGGCCGGAGGTCTCTGCCCCAGTGGTATCACCGGCGAGTCATCGCGCCCCCGCAAGAGGCCGTGTATATGCCCGCCCCGGCAGCCGAAGATCACCGCCAGGTGCTCATGCCCCCAGACAAGGGCCTGCTCCACCCGCCTTAGGTTGTATTCCCTAAAGAGCAAAAGATCGGGGCGCTCCAGGCCGGGTAGAAGATACAGGGGCAGGGGCCTTAAAAAGGCCTCTTCCTGGCCGGGCGGCACCAGGCACTCGCCAAAGGGCTTGACCACCCGTGTGGCGGCCTTGGCCACCAGCTTGTTTGCGGCCAGGCCCCAGATGGGGTCAAGGCCCAGGCGCTGCCGGGCCTTTTTGCGGATGCGCCAGGCCACGTCCTGGGGAGGTCCCCAAAGCCGCCGGGTGCCGGTGAGATCCAAAAAAAGATGGCCGCTGGCTTCCTCGCTTTCGATCAAGGGCGAAAAGGGCATGGCCAGACGCAAAAGCTCGGCCATGGCCTTCTCGTAACGGTGAGGCCTCGGCGGCACCAAACGGGCGTCCCGGCACAAACGGCGGGCCCGATCCAGGGCCATGTGCTTGCGGATGCCCGCCTGAAAGGCCTCCTCGCTCATGTCATAGACCAGGGCCCGGGCCGCGCCTTGGGGGGCCACTATCACCGGCCGGTCGTGCAGGCCGGACTCAGTGAGCCGCTCCACCGCCACCGCGAAGTCGGCCACGTTGAGGTGGAGGACGGTCCTTCCTGCGTAATTATTTG
>JASFOZ010000480.1:0-3463 GCA_050116255.1 Desulfarculaceae bacterium | reverse complement strand
GCGGCTGACTTTGTTTTCGGCTGGCTGGAGCGCACCTTAATGTCCAAGGGATTGAGGGGGTCATAAGATGATAGAGCTAAATCGTGTAACTAAAATATACCCCGGCTCCGAGCATCCGGCCGTGGACGGTTTGAACCTCACCGTACCTGAAGGGAATATCTGCATATTCATCGGGCCCTCTGGCTGCGGCAAGACCACTGCCATGCGCATGATCAACCGGCTACTGCCCATAACTTCGGGCAAGATCAATATCGGCGGCGAAAACGTATATCAAATGGACGAGATCGAGCTGCGCCGGGGCATCGGCTATGTAATCCAGCAGATCGGCCTCTTTCCCACCATGACCGTACGCGACAACATCGCCGTGGTGCCCAAATTGCTTGGTTGGGACAAGCAGAGAATTGATGACAGGGTTGAAGAGCTGTTGAACCTGGTTGGTCTGGAGCCGGCGGTTTTCCAGTCAAGATATCCCCGGGAGTTGTCCGGCGGCCAGGCTCAGCGTGTGGGCGTGGCCCGGGCCATGGCGGTTGACCCGCCTTACATGCTCATGGACGAGCCCTTCGGCGCCATAGACCCCATCAACCGCACCGTGCTGCAGGACGAGTTTTTAAATATCCAGGAGAAGCTTAAGAAGACCATCATCTTTGTGACCCACGACATCGACGAGGCCATAAAGATGGGGGATATGATCTGCCTTCTGCGGGACGGCCGTTTGGAGCAATACGGCCCTCCGGAGGAGCTTCTGACTGCGCCTAAAAACGATTTTGTGAAGGATTTTGTGGGCGCGGACCGCGCCCTCAAACGCCTGAACCTGCTGACCGTGCGTGACGCCATGCTGGAAAATCCGGTGCACTGCCTGGCCACGGACCCGGGACCGGACATACACCGCCGCATGAGCGAAGAAGACTTAAGCTACCTTTTGGTCACAGATGAAAACGGTATGCTCCAAGGTTATGTCAGCCGCCGGGACGTGACCGATTATGAAGGGATGGTGGGTAAGATTGCCAAACCCATGACCCTCACCGTGAATCCGGACCGAAACCTAAAGGATGCCCTTTCCAAGATGATGCAATACGATTTGGGCATCTTATGCGTGGTGGATGAAAGCGGCAAGCTGCTCGGCGTCCTGAACTCGGGCACCCTTTTGAAGACTGTGGGTGACACCTACGATGAAAAGGGAGGACATTGGGGCAGGATCACCAGCGGAGGCAGCGTGCTATGAGTGGGGAAAGCCAACAAAGCGCAGGCCTCTTGGGCCGGGTGTCAATGTACCTGGGCTTGGGCTTCACCTTTGTGGCCGGAGCCTGGTGTCAATCCCAGGGCTTGTTCGAGTTTGCCCTGGACAACCCCGACGAAATCTGGCGGCTTACCCTTCAGCATATCCGGCTGGTGGTGATCTCAGGAGTAATCGCGGTGTGCTTGGGGATTCCGGTGGGCATCCTGGTCACCCGGGGGTTCATGCGCCGCTTCAAGGGTTTGACCCTGAACCTGCTGGGCATATGCCAGACCGTGCCTTCCTTGGCTATCATCGCCATTGCCATGGGTTTTATGGGCATCGGTCAAAAGACGGCCATCTTCGGACTGGTCATCTATTCCGTTCTGCCCATCATCCGCAACACCGTGGCCGGCATCCTGGACGTTGACCCGGTCTACCTTGATGCCGGCCGGGGCATGGGCATGACCTCCAGGCAGATTTTGATGCAGGTGGAGATACCCAATGCCATGTACATCATCATGGCCGGCGTCCGGACCTCCATCACGGTTATGGTGGGTACGGCGGCGGTGGCCTTTCTCATCGGCGGCGGCGGCCTGGGTGATCTCATCTTCACCGGCATCGGCCTGGTGGATACCGGCCTGATGCTGGCCGGCGCCATCCCCACCGCCATCCTGGCCATCCTGGCCAATTGGCTATTGGGCCAGGCGGAAAAGGTGGTGGTGAGCAAGGGACTAATCAAGGAATAAATGGGCCTGGGCATTAGTGACCGGACAGGCCTGGACAAGAGTTTTTTAAGCAAAGTACTTATAGGGAGGTAATTATGAAAAAGTTAATTGGTCTGATTTTGGTTCTCTCATTAGTGGCTCTACCCGCCATGGGTCTGGCGGCTGAAAAAAAATTGGTGGTGGGCTCCAAACAATTCACCGAGCAGATCATATTAGGTAAAATGATGATCGCGCTGCTTGGAGCTAAAGGTTTCACCTGCGTGGACAAGACCGGCCTGGGCGGGACTATGGTGGCCCGCAAGGCCTTGCAGGCAGGACAGATCGACGTTTATATGGAATACACCGGCACCGGCCTGATGACCCACCTCAAGTATAAAAAACCCATCACCGATCCGGTGAAGTGCTACCAGGAGGTCAAAAAGGCGGACCTTAAGAAAAACGGCCTGGTCTGGCTGCCCATGATGGACTTTAACAACACCTACTGCCTGATGATGCGTAAAGACGACGCTGCCAAGAAAGGCCTCAAGACCATCTCCGATCTGTCCAACTACGTCAAGAAAAACCCGGGCAAGGTCGCTTTTGGCCTGAACGCCGAGTTCTACGCCCGTCCCGACGGCTACCGGCCCCTTCAGAAAAAGTATGATTTCCGGTTCCCCAAAGATAAAATCAAGAAAATGGACTCAGGGCTGGTATACAAGGCGCTGAAGGACGGAGAAGTAGAGGTCTCCATGGGTTTCGCCACTGACGGCCGTATTGCCGGATTCAACTTTATTGTCCTGAAAGACGACCAGAAGTACTTCCCGGTCTATAACCCGGCGCCGGTGGTGAAAAAGGAAACCGCCGCCGAGTACCCTGAGCTGGAGAAAATCTTCGCCAAGCTGGGCCAAAAGCTGAACACCAAGGAGATGACCACTCTCAACTACACCGTGGACATCAAACACATGGATGCCATGAAGGCGGCCAAGGATTGGCTCAAGGCGCAAGGGCTCATTTAAGGATAAGGGACGGCTCCAGAATCGGTTTAAAGAGGGGGAGTCTGTAAGGCCAGGCTCCCCCTCTTACTCATCGTAAGGCGGAGGTGAACCATGAAGGTGGTGGTCTGCCAAACCAAGCCGGTTTTAATGGATCTCCAGGCAAACCTGGAGGATGTCATAGACAAGATACACAAAGGGCAGGAGGAAGGCGCTGACCTGATGGTCTTTCCGGAACTTGCCCTCACCGGTTATTTTGTGGGGCCCCGGTATCATGAGGTCGCTCTGCGTATTGACTCCTTGGAAATCTCCCGTTTGGCCGCATCCACCAAGGGAACCGCGGCTGTGGTGGGTTTTATTGAAGAGTCCCGCTCCATGAATTTTTACAATTCCGCCCTGGTGGCGGTGGACGGCGAGATTCTGTTCGCCGCGCGCAAATTAAACCTTCCCAACTACGGCGTGTTTGAGGAGCGCAAGATTTTCTCCCATGGAAAGTCGGTCCGGGTTTTCCGCTTGCACGGTTTTACGGCAGCGGTGTTCATCTGCAATGA
>JASFOZ010000479.1:0-3464 GCA_050116255.1 Desulfarculaceae bacterium | reverse complement strand
GGACATGTACTGATGGCGCTCCTCCAGGATGTCAGATGCCAGAATCTGTCCAGGGCTGATCACATCTTTGGCTATAAGGCCTTTGACAATGGCCTCGGTTACGTTGCCGGCACCGACAAAGGCCAGTGGTTTTCCGTTAAGCGACTCTGACAATAGCTCGACCATGATGAAACCTCCGGGGGAGGGGAGACTTATATAGTTTGCGCTCCCAAATGTGACCCGAATACAGCAGGCTTAAATTTGTATCTCAGGCTCAACGATTAAGTGCTTCCGCTCCATCTTGCAGATTTTTCCCAAAACATATACCGCCAGCCGTGACTAAGAAAGAGGTATCTGTAAAAAGGCTGAATAAAGCTAAGAATGAATATTTTCTTTTTTCGGCGCCATCCTCATGCCGCTTTTATTCATATGTACCTATATGCGGCAGACACCTCAGCCAAAATACAAATAAACTTTATTTTAAATCAACCTGCAATAATCCAGAAGGGCAACACCCGGTCCAGATTCCGGGGGTTTCGGGCCAGACCGATTCTGTATCAGCATACTTGAAAGCCCAAACTCTGCAAGTTGCCTTAATGTGAACCAATAATGACCACATCAGCCCTGAGGGGCCAGGCGGGCTCTTTGGGGCAGGTTCTATCTGAAAGTTATCTCTTCGTGGGTGCAGGAAAGCCGGCGTGGCCTCATAATCACCGGGGCCTTATTAGGTGCAAAGACACTTGCGCAATATGATTGCTTGGGTAACTGGCTAATAAAGGGAACAGAAACCGGGTCAAGGGGGAAGCGGCTTGGCCGCACAGGATTCCCTGTTCTGATTTTGCCCCCCGCATCATTTTAAATACTTTGAAAAGTGGGCCGTGCGTGATTCGAACACGCGACTCTCTGCTTAAAAGGCAGATACTCTACCAACTGAGTTAACGGCCCATTGCTTTAGAATTGAATTTTCTACCATGCCCCTTAGGGAGTGTCAATATGACCGATGCCTCCAAACTTGACAGATAATCCATTGCGAAAATCGGCTTTAAAAACACCGGTAGGGCCTTGCTAGCCCATAGCGATAACGTTAAACTATGAACCCCGCTTGATATTGCGGCCTCCACCAGAAGGTTACATTTCAAGCCTGGGGAGTGGGGAGTTAGAGAAAGGACCTCGTGCCATGAGAGGTATCAGGGTGGGGCTGTCCGGAGAGGCCTCTCTCAAAGTGGCTGCCAAAGACTTGGCTTCTGCCTTCGGCAATCCCGGAGTGGATGTTCTTTCGTCCATGACCTTGATGACTCTTTTGGAGCAGGCCTGTCTGGCATGTATTGAAAACCATCTGGAGGCTAGTCAGTTCAGCGTAGGATCCCGTATGGAAATGGATCATTTGGCTCCAACTCCGGAAGGGTTTGAGGTTAAAGCCCAGGCCGAGCTCGGACAAGTGAAAGGCCGCAAGCTGATCTTTTCGGTGAAAGCCCATGACGGCCAGGATGAAATAGCCCGGGCTAGGCATGTCCGTTATCTGGTGGACAAGGAGAGTTTTTTGAAGTCGGTGGCAGAAAAAGCCGACAGAGGAGGCGACTAGTGAGCCCTCGCAAAACTCCGGCAGCACACGCAGCCGAAGACGAAAAAGTGAGTTTCTACCTTGCCTGGTGCAAACGCTGCGGAAACTGCGTAGCCTTTTGCCCCCGGCAGGCCCTTGCGGCCGATGAATGGGGCCATCCGGTATTGATTAAACCCGAACGCTGCACTTCTTGCAGGTTATGTGAGATGCTTTGTCCGGATTTCGCCATCAGGGTGGGCGAAACCTACGAGCCGGTCTCTTCCATCAAGCCGGTTCCGGAACCCGGCAGCCCGGAAGTGCCGATAGCCCCCCAATCCAGCCCTGAACGGGTGGCGCCTGAACTTGAGGAGGACAACGGTGGTTAAACCCAAGGCTGAGCTATTACAAGGTAATGAGGCCATCGCCCGTGGTGCCTTGGCTGCTGGCTGCGATTTTTTTGCGGGCTATCCCATCACTCCGGCCAGCGAGATAATGGAGATCATGAGCCGGAAGCTGCCGGCACTGGAGTACCCCTTCATTCAGATGGAAGACGAGATTGCCTCCATTGGCTGTTGTTTGGGGGCCTCCTTGGCCGGACGTAAGGTCATGACCGCCACTTCAGGACCGGGATTCTCGCTGATGCAGGAGAATTTAGGCTATGGCTGCATCGCCGAGATCCCCATGGTTTTGGTGAACGTTATGCGGGCCGGCCCCAGCACGGGCTTGCCCACCAACGTGGCCCAGGGCGATGTTCAGCAGGCCCGGTGGGGGACACACGGAGACCATCCCGCCATCGTTTTGGCACCGGCCACGGTGACGGAGTGTTTTGAATTGACCGTGACCGCTTTCAACCATGCCGAACGTTTTCGTACCCCGGTCATCCTGCTCGCCGATGAGACGGTCGCTCATATGCGCGAAAAGGTGGCCCTGCCCGCGGAGAAGGACGTGGAGGTGATCGACCGCCGTCAGCCCACAGTGCCCCCGGATTGGTATATTCCCTACAAGGCGGACGCCAGCCTGATTCCCATACTGGCTGACCTGGGCCGGGGCTACCGTTATCATGTGACCGGCCTGGTCCACGATGAGCGGGGATTTCCCACCCGCCGCCCGGATGAGGTGGAACCATTTTTCGCCAGGCTTTTCGACAAGATCAGCCGCCATTTCGCCGAGTTGGAGATGGTTAAAAAATTTGAGCTGGATGACGCCGAGTTTCTTTTTATAGCCTATGGCTGCACCGCCCGGGCAGCTCAGGCGGCGGTTAGGATAGGCAGGGAAAGAGGCCGGAAAGTCGGGCTCCTGCAGCTATTGTCATTGTGGCCCTTCCCCCGGAGGGCGGTGGAAGAGGCTCTGGAAGGGAAGAAATTGGTGTTGGTGCCCGAGCTGAATATGGGGCAGATGGCCCGTGAGGTTAAGAGGGTGAATGAAGGCCGGACTACGGTTTATCGTCACAGTAAGATGGACGGCACCATGATCACGCCGGATGAGTTGCTAAACCGCTTGCGGGAGGTGTCCTGATGACTCCCAAAACCGATAGCACTGTCTATAAGTGGTTGCGTCACGACAAGAAGTTCCCGCATGTCTGGTGTCCGGGATGCGGTCTGGGCATTTTGTTGGGCTCATTGGTGCGGGCCTTGGATAGCAGCGGCCTGAGCAAAGACGAAGTGGCCTTGGTTTCGGGCATAGGCTGTTCCGGCCGCCTGCCGGTTTATGTGGATGTGGGCAGTATACACACCACCCACGGCAGGGCCCTGACTTTTGCCACCGGCATTCGCCTGGCCCGGCCTGATATGAGGGTTATAACCGTGATGGGCGACGGTGATGCCACCGCCATCGGCGGAAACCATCTTATGCACGCGGCCCGGCGCAACCTGGATATCTGCGCCATAATCGTGAACAATCTTAACTATGGTATGACCGGCGGCCAATACAGCCCCACCACGCCGGT
>JASFOZ010000478.1:0-3467 GCA_050116255.1 Desulfarculaceae bacterium | reverse complement strand
CCCCGTGAGCATGGTTTTATTAAAAGATATAATGAAACAACTTAGTTAGTGTGTAACATCCCAAAAACAAAGAATCAATAGCATCCAGGCCAATACAGTGGCCGCCTCTGCTTCCGGCCTTGCTTGCAAGTTGATCTTATCAGGGGGGTTGATCGGTTAGCCGTTTTCGTTCCGGCTGGTTAAACATCCAGGCGGCGGCAATGGGAGATAGGACACACAGAAGCGCCACTTCTTTTTTCCGGGACGCGAATCCGCCTCCAGGAAGGGCCCAAAGAGCGGTCTGGGTGATGTTGAGGCCCGGGGAGGAGTGTGAACAAGCGCTTGCCCGGGCGGGCATTGCTCCCCTATTCTTCTTTGATCAGGCTGCTCACCTTTTCCACGTATTGCTGAATCTTTAAGACCTTGCCGTCTTCCATCTCCAAAAACACCAGGCCCAGCTCCATCCGGCCCTGCGCCTGTTTCAAGTTGCGGACCTGGCAGTTGATTTCTTGGATTCCCTCGATGCCCAAGAGGGCGCACTTAAGCACCACTTTTTGATCCACCTCGACGTGAGGCTGCTCTTCGTCTTGGTATTGGCAGACCAGGCCCACTCCACCAGGGCTCACATCCATCACCACGCCCTCCAGGCTTGCTTCATTGAGTATCAGCGTGGCCGGCAGGTAGCAGTTAATGCGGGGGCTTTTGCGCAGGTTGTGGGTCTCCACCGATTGGGGGAAGTCCAGAAACAGGAAACGGAGGGGGCCGGCGGCGTATTTTCCCTTAACCCCGGTGCGGAAACCATAGACCACACCCTGGGATATAAAGCGCACCGTGACCGTGGAGCCCTCTTTAACCTGCCAGGTTCCAACCGCCGCCTGGGGCATCCTGACGATGAGGTATTGATTTTCTTCGATGCCGGCAAAGACGCATTTAAGCGGCTCCTCAACGCCCTCCATGGTTATCAATAAAGGAGCGCCGGTCTCCGAAGGAAGCCGAACCCCGGAACTGGTTTCTTCCTCCATTTATGCACCTGCCTGAGATGAGATCGGTTTTGACCAGAGCCGGCCATAGCAACTGAAAATGTTGTTTTTTGCCTGCTCTATTATTGTTTTCTCCTGTTTTAATAAGGATAAAGCTAAAGTGTACTCATTTTGGCGCCTGTTCATATTATTAGACGTTTGCCTATGATTCCCATTTTCTCAAAACACGAACAAAAATAGTGTTAAAAATTGGCGTGCCTGTGACAATAAAGGCACCCGTCTAAACCCCGGGAAGGAGCATCCTCCTTCCCGGTTTACCATTTTTTGGAGCTTCCTCATTTGTCGATGTTTTCCTTGGGGATTTTCCTTTTGGCGCCGGTATGGGTAAGTTCCAGTTTGCCATAGCCGCCGGTTATAAGTCTGGGCTGATGAAAGGTGGCCACCCGGTAGTAATAGGTGCCGTCAGAGTCCTTGGCCAGGGCGGCGGCGGCCAGGTGCCGCGATTTAATGGGGCTGTTGCCTCCGGAAACCCGGTCTATCCACCAATCCTTGTCTATGATGTTGAGGCGGTAGATATCGGGCCAGCCCGCATTTTTTAAAAGCGCCTTCATCTCCGCTTCCATTTTTTTGTTGACCATTTTGGCCTTGGGCAGGGTGACGGTTTGGGTCATGGCGGCTTTGACCTGCTCATGGAGTTTGGCATAGGAGCCGAAGTCTTTTCCCTGTATCTCAAAGCCGCCCTTGGCGTAATCTTTCCTGAAATAAGCGATCTTGAATTCTAATTTATGCTTGCCAGGACCCAGCTTGCTCAGGTGGAGGGTCATCTCCATGGGTCCTTGCTTGAGGTTGGGCTTGCTTTCACCGTATGTCACCTTGCTGTAGGCCTGCATCTTGCCCGGGTCTGGTGCCACCTCGAAGAGCAGGTACTTCTTGTCCAGGTCCTCCGGCTTGGTCAGGATTATGAACTGGGCATGAATCTTTTTTCCGTCCACCATGGTCTGGATGCTGACATCGGCCTTTTGCTTGGCCCGGTAAATCTCCCGCCATGATTTTTTGGCCTGTATCAGGGCGTAGATGTGATCGCCTGCCTGAAAGGAGTTGGACAGGCCCGCCGGCTTGGCCGGATCTATGGGGGAGGTGGAAAAAACAATCCGGCCGAGATCGGCTGCCGCCTGTTTTTGTTTGGCCTCCCATTCTTGGTAATGTTTTTTATATCTTTCCACGTAACGGGCCAGCTGCTGTTCAATGCCTTTCAGCTCCATGGACTTGCCCCCGGGAAACTCTGTTTTTTGATATTCTTCCCAGAGGGGCGCCAGCTCGTCATAGATCTTTTTGCGCTTTTGCCATAAAGCAGCGTCATCGGTGGGGTAAACCAACAGGGCCTTGCCGCTGCTGTCGGTGATATAGGGTTTGAGCTTTTGCGCCCAATCCTTGGAGAGGTTGGCGGAGGACTGTTTTTTCTGGGCTGCTTTATCCTTTTCCGCCTGGGCAGAGGCAACCTTTTTGCCTAGCTGACCCACTTTGGCCTCAATGTCTTGGATGCGCTCCTGGGCCTTTTGCATCTCAGGGTGGTCAGCCGGGGCCTTGTCGCTGTAGCCCTTCTCGATCTCTGCGATGTAGGTCTGAGCCGCTTTCAGGTGGTGGCCCGCCTGCTTGGCCTTCCAATCCTGGGCAGAGGACCCGGCCAGAACCCTCTCCGCCTTGTCCAGCTCCCTATGCAGTTTCTTTAGCCGGCTGGTCACCCCGCCGGGGAGCTTGGCTGTTTGCGCCGGCTTGGCCGTTGCCGGCGCTGCCTTGGCCTTGGCGGCCTGGGTGGGGGCGGCCGCTGGCTTGGGAGCTGGTTTGGCCGCCTTGGGCGCAGCGGTTTTGGTGCGCCGGGCCAGGTCTTTTTGCAGCTTGGCCAGCTTGCTCTTTACGGTCTTGAGGCGCTTATGTTTGGGGTCAATCTCCTCCGCCTGGTCGATCAGCTCTTGTACCTTGTCGGCTTCCTCCAGGGCCTGGTCGGTTTTGCCCCGGTGCATCAGCTTCTCAGCTTGCCGAAGCCCCTTTTCAGCCTGTTTCAGCAAGGTGGCGGCGTCCTGGTCTCCTTTGGAAGTGGAGCCGGCCTGAGAGCCAGAGCTGCTTGCAACCTTTTCTTCTGATTTCTTTTCGGCCTTTGCCTTTTGCGCCTTTGGCTTGTCCTGGGACGATGCCTTTTCCTTCTCTGAGCCGAAGTCTTTATTTATCTGCTTTTTCATGTCCTTGTAATCATCGGACAACCTGTCGGCTATGGAGCCGCCGATCTGCTTCATGTCATCCAAAAACCCGGCTTCAGCAGGATTGTTCGCTAAAATCAATCCCAGGCCCAACAGCCCCGCAAGAATGGGCTTGATCACAAAACCAGTAGACATCACGATCCTCCCCTGCCTGTTCAAGGTGGCTTTGGCAACCGGCTAAGGCGATTTGTATCAGGACACGATTTCGAGCAAAGGGGCAGGCTCGAGCTGTTAGCAGCTTTTTACCGTGGGC
>JASFOZ010000477.1:0-3475 GCA_050116255.1 Desulfarculaceae bacterium | reverse complement strand
TGACGGCTTCTATGGCTCTGACAGCAACTGGGATATCGTGGGAAGGCGCTTCAACGCCTACAACCAAACCACCTCCGGCGTGGTGGAGCTCGCCACCGGCGCCGGGCCGCAGTACTATCCGGTGCTGGAGAGCCTTGGTGACGGCGGTTTTGTGCTGGGCTGGGTCGAGGGAGTGGCCCAGGGGCTCAATGATTTCTACGTCAAGGTCTTCCAATCAGACCCCAACCAATACAGCGACAATATCAAGGCCAATATTGACCCGGTATACAACTCCACCAACTTCTTTGACCTGGTCAGCACCGGGTCCAATAACTCCTTTGTCCTGGTTTGGGATGCCTGGGTGGATAGCGACCAGGGCCGCAATATATTCGGCCAGGCCTACAGCTCCGACGGCTCCCGCAGCGGAGACGCCTGGCAGGTGAACACCACCACCGCCTATGACCAACGTTATCCCGAGGCAGCCTCCCGGAATAGCGACGGCGGCTATGTGGTGGTCTGGGACTCCGCCTCCAATGACGGCAGCGGCTTTGGAGTTTTCGAGCAGATGTACTAGACCGGTTGTCAGCGGCGGGCCTTAAACGGCCCGCCGGCTGTTTTTTTAGGGCGAATTTCTGCCAAACTGCTCAGGACATTTTTTCTGGGCAAATATATCTTCAACCCAACAGTACCATCCTTTTCATATCTGATATCAAGCCCTAGTTAAAAGCTCTCCTGCGTTTTCAATCCTTATGATTCCTGAAAAGCCAACAAGTCCTACTTATATGCTCAGCTATTCCATATTCTTGTGGTCGAAAATCAGTTTTCTTTTTGCTCAAGAAACTTGGCCCATTCACTTCACATAAGCTTTGAGTACAATAGATAGTCAAAGAAGTTAAGGCCCTAACACCATCTAAAAATGGAGAAAAAATTAATACCTCATTTCTTCTTTGCTTCTCTTTATGCCATTCATAAGTTTTTAACCATGACCGCAGAGGTGCCAGGCGAGAGTAATGAATCGATGATACTTATAATGATCTGTTTTTAGTTATGAATTGAGTGTCTGTTAAATTAAGGCAGAAAGATTTGATTTCTTTTTGTCTTATTATTCGTTTTGGCTGAGAATCAGGTGTGTGCTAGAATGTGTTAAATATTAGGCAGGAGCCTCTTTCCATCGGCGTGGTATTGTCATCTATGAATCAGCCAATCCCAAATCGCCATCTCAAACCTTTTAGCCCTCTATTCTTTTCTATAAAGCGTTTAAAGACAAAATGATTACCCCCGCCGCCTGCCTAACTAATTCAAGTTTGCCTAAAATGGACACCTGCCCTCCATAAATGGCACTTTCAGGGGAGAATTGCCATGTTTCTTAAAAGAGCCAAGCTTTCCACGAAGTTGATCGGTTTGCCGGTTGCGGTTGCATTGGCTATGGCCCTCACCTATGCCTATGTGATTCCGTATATCCAGGACTGTATCTACTCAGCCAGGCAAACCGAAATCCGTCAATTGGTTGAGTCAGCTATAAGCGTTATTTCCCATTTTAAAAAACAGGCTGACCAGGAAAAGATACCTCTATCTCAGGCCCAGGCAACAGCCAAATCCGTGGTAGAGAGCATGCGCTACTCGGGCGAGCAGTATTTTTGGATAAACGACTTCGGACCCAAAATGATTATGCATCCCTATAATTCTAAACTGAACGGCACGGATCTTTCCCAGAACAAAGATCCGGACGGAAAGCATTTATTTGTGGAGATGGTCAAGGTCTGCAAGGAAAAAGGCAAAGGCTTTGTGGATTACAAATGGCCCCGCCCCGGAGAAGATGTGCCTTCGCCCAAGCTTTCCTTTGTCCAGGCCATACCCGGCTGGGACTGGATTGTGGGCAGCGGGGTTTATATAGACGACCTTGATGCTCAAATTAACCAAATTATCTACTCCATCGTAGGTCTCTCTGGATTCGTCTTTATATTGGCCGTCTTTTTCTCCTGGGTATTTTCCCGTTCTCTAAGCCGGCCTCTGGCGCATACGGCGAATGTCCTGGCGTCGGGTGCGGAACATATTTCAGCAGCCTCCGAGCAGGTGAGTATTGCCTCCCAGCGTTTGGCTGAGGGCTCCTCTGAGCAGGCCTCCTCTGTGGAGGAAACCTCTGCCGCCTTGGAGGAGATGTCCTCCATGACCAGGCAGAACGCAGAAAACGCAGGCCAGGCCGACTCCATGATGAGAGAGGCCAGCGACATCGTGGTCAGGGCCAACAGTTCCATGAAAGAGCTCAGGCAGGCCATGGAGAAGATTAACTCGGCATCAGACGAGACCGCCAAGATCATCAAAACCATAGACGAGATCGCCTTCCAGACCAACCTCTTGGCCCTGAATGCGGCCGTGGAGGCGGCCCGGGCCGGGGAGGCCGGGGCCGGTTTTGCGGTGGTGGCGGAAGAGGTCAGGAACCTGGCCATGCGCGCGGCCGAGGCGGCCAAGACCACCACCAGCCTGATCGAAGAGAACATAAAGGACATCAAGAATGGGTCCAAGCTGGTGGTGACCACAGACGAGGCCTTTGCCCAGGTGCAGGAGAGCGCCTCCAAGGTGGGCGAACTGGTGGCCGAGATCGCCGCAGCAAGTTCAGAACAGGCCCAGGGTATTGAGCAGGTTAATAAGGCCACCACGGAGATGAATCAGGTTATCCAGGATGTGGCAGCCGGCGCCCAGGAATCAGCCGCAGCTTCTGAGCAGCTTTCCGCCCAGGCCGAAACCCTAAACAGCCTGGTGCAAGACCTCGATACCCTGGTGCAAGGCAGCAAACGCGGCCAAACAGCGCCGGCTTTTGTCAGCCAAAAAGAGAAAGAAAAACCTCTGTTGGATTATCAAGAGCGCTAGATAGCAGGCACCAAGGCCGGATGGTTATTAAAGGTGGAACCTGCCCGAACCCCCCGGGCGGGTTCCACATAAAATTATTATTAATTACATGGCCTTAAGGCTGGTGATCTTGAAATAACCTTGGGCTGGAAAAAATCCTTGACAGGCTCATTAAAAAAAGTGTACCTTTTAGACTTGCATAAAAAAGCCCCTACCCCTCCGGGGGAGGGGCTGAGCTTTCCCAACCCAATCTTAATGCGGGCAGGCCTTGTGAAGAGCGATATTACCATAAAACCTCACCAGATGCTAGCCCGGCACCTGGATAATGCTCCTTTGGGTGCGCCCCTGGTGCCGGAGTTATTGGATCTGCTCCAGGCGCTGTTTGGCCCCCAGGAGGCTGAGGTATGCTCCCGCCTGCCTTTTAAGCCCACCCGGCTGGACCGTCTGGCCCAGGAAATGGACCGGGATCCGGTTGAGTTGGGAGACATCTTGGCCGGGCTGGCCCGGCGCGGGCTGGTCTATGAAAGAGAGACCCCCAAGGGCTCTTACTACAGCCTGCTGCCGGTGGTTCCGGGCATGAGCGAGACCCAGTTCATGGCCGGCGAGGTCAGCGAGGACAAGAAAAAGCTGGCGGCTCTGTTTGACGCCT
>JASFOZ010000476.1:0-3497 GCA_050116255.1 Desulfarculaceae bacterium | reverse complement strand
CAACGTGGGCGGCTACTTCGGGCCCTATCTCAAGTTCGCCGGCTTCGACGCCCTGGCGGTGACCGGTAAAAGCGACCAGGAAATTGTGGTCTACATCGACGGGGTGGAGCAAAAGGTGCATATCTTGGCCGTGGAGGGGCTTGCTGAAACCGCCAACGAGGTTTCAGCGATCTTGACCGATCACTTCGGCCAGGGCAACCCCCGGGGAATCAGCGTGGTCTCCACCGGGCCCGGGGCCAAACACACCCTCATGGGCTGCCTGCACTTCTCCTGGTTCGACTCCGGCCGCAAGCTGGCCCGGCTGAAACAGGCCGGGCGTGGCGGCATCGGCAGCGTGTTCATGGACAAGGGCCTGCGCGCCATCGTAGCCCGCTGGGACAAGGTGAAGCTGGAGACCAACGACCCGGCCGACCCCGAAGCCCTCAAAGAGGTGGGGAGGCTTCATTCGAAAGAGATCAAGGAGCTGGACCCCAAGCAAAACGAGATGGCGGTCCTGGGCACCACTCACTTGGTCACCATAATGAACGATCACGATTGCCTGCCGGTGTGCAACTTCCGCTTCGGCCAGCACAAGGAAGGGGCCAACCTGGGCCAGGAGGTATTCCGGCGGCTGTTTCACCGGGGGTTCGACGGATGCTGGATGGGCTGCACCGTGGCCTGCGCCCACGGGATAAAGGACTTCATGCCCATGACCGGCCCCTACCAGGGGCAAAAGGTCTTTGTAGACGGGCCCGAGTATGAGACCCTGGCTGGCTGCGGCTCCAATCTGGGCATCTTCGATCCCTTCACCGTGGTGGAGATGAACTTCTACTGCGACGCCTATGGCCTGGACACCATCAGTGTGGGCACCTCTCTGGCCTTTGCCATGGAGTGTTTCCAGGAAGGCCTTATCAACAGCACCCATACCGGCGGCTTGGAGCTTCGTTTCGGCAACCGGGCGGCGGCCTTGGAGGTGGTGCATCAGATGGGCCGGGGCCAGGGGTTCGGCGCCATCGTGGGCCAGGGCGTCCGCCGCATGAAGGCCTATTTTGCCGAGCATTTCGGGGCTGATCCCCAGTTCATGGCTGACATCGGCATGGAGTCCAAGGGCCTGGAGTTCAGCGAGTATATGACCAAGGAGTCCCTGGCCCAACAGGGCGGCTACGGACTGGCCCTGAAGGGGGCCCAGCATGACGAGGCCTGGCTCATCTTCCTGGACATGGTTCACAATTTCATGCCCACCTTTGAGCAGAAGGCGGAAAATCTGCACTGGTTTCCCATGTTCCGGACCTGGTTCAGCCTCTGCGGGCTCTGCAAGCTGCCTTGGAACGACATCGTGCCCTCGGACAACAAGGACACCCCTGAACCGGCCAAGGTCATGAAGCATGTGGAATGGTATGCCCAGTATTTTTCCTCGGTGACCGGACGCCGGGTCAATCCCGATGAGATCCTCGCCATGAGCGAGGCGGTATACAACTTCCAGCGGGTCTTCAATCTGCGCATGGGCAAGGGTAAGCGGGACCATGACTACCTCCCCTACCGAGCCATGGGGCCGGTGACCGCAGAAGAGTACCAAAGCCGGGCCGAGCGCTACGACAGCCAGCTCAAGGACATAGTAGGCCTTGATCCCCAGGGCATGAGCACTGAGGAAAAGATAGCAGCCCTGCGCCGGCACCGGGAAAGTCAGTACCAGCTTTTAAAAGACGCCGTGTATAAGGCCCGGGGCTGGACCAATGAAGGAGTGCCCACCCTTAAGACCATGCAGCGGCTGGGAATGGACCTTCCCGAGGTGCGGGAAGTGCTGCAGGCCAACAGCATCACAAGCTGATATGGCCGGAGCAGGGCCGGTCTCATGATAACCGTGGATAAGAAACGGCTTCCCTGGCGGGAGGGCCTCACCGTGGCCCAGGTCATGCAGATGCTGGATGACAGCTATGACTACCCGGCGGTGCGCATCCACCACCAAATAATAACCAAGGCCAAGTTTGAACAGACGCCGGTGCCGGACGATGTGGAGATACTGCTTATCCCGCTCATCGCCGGCGGCTGAAAATAGCTGCTCTTTACGGTGAGCATTGGGCCAAACCGGGCCTCTTCAGAGATAGATTCAGGCAGCGTCCTTTCCGGCTGCACGCCATTGCCGGTAAGTGGAAAACTTCGCTTCTATTCAAGGCAGCTTTGGCGTCTTCGCCTACCAATAATTCTCATTATTTCATACACATAGGGCTAATAAAATCATGCGGAGCCCGCCGCCGGAGCATGCCAAGGGTATATTTTATTATCATAATGTGATAATAAAATATCAGATTATGATATTTTTTACTTGACTCTCATATGCGGCCAATCCTAGTATCAAGCTACCGCGCACTATTTGATTCAGGGTTTGGCCATGAAGAAATCTGCGAAAAGCGGTTCCGTTCCACAGGAAAACACCCCTCCCCGGGGGGCCCAGAGCCTCTCCCGCGCCATCACTCTGCTAAAAGCGGTTGCCCGGCACAATGAAACCGGAGCCCGGCTTTCCCAAATGGCCCGCGAGGAAGGGCTGCATGTGGCCACCGCCCAGCGGCTGCTCAAGGTCCTGGTGGCAGAAGAGCTGGTCACCCACGACCCGGTGACCAAGCTTTATCATCTGGGATTGGAGCTGTTTCATCTGGGCCAAAGCGCCCATCAATTCACCATTAGAGATATTTTCCGGCCCTTGCTGGAAAAGATCGCCGGGCAAACCGGGGACACCGTCTTCTTATTGGTCCGCTCGGGATTGGATATGCTTTGCATCGACCGGGTGTCCGGCGAATACCCCATCCGCACCATCCTGGTGGATGTGGGGGCCCGCCGGCCCCTGGGCATAGGCGCCGGCAGCCTGTCTTTGATCGCATTCCTGCCTGATGACGAATTTGAGGCGGTGCTGCGCGTCAATGAAGACCGCTACCCCCATTACAAAAATCTCACCAGTGACGATATCCGGGAGATGGCCCGGGTCGCCCGCACCCGGGGTTATGTATTGAGCGACGGGCTGTTTCATGAAGACGCCGTCTCCGTGGGTATCCCCATGTTCGGGGCCAAGGGGAAACCCGTGGCCGCCATCACGGTCTCGGCCATCCGTCCCCGCATGGACGAAAAACGGCGCCAGGAGATCTATCGCCTGGTTAAGGAGATCGCCCAGCCGGAGGCCCTGCGAATACAAGCGTAAGTACTCAGGGGGGGTTTGCTTATCAAAAAAAGGAGGGAGAAATGAGGAAGAGTTGGCTGTCATTATCAATCACCGCTGTGCTGGTGCTCGGCCTGACATTTTCGGCACTGGCCGCCGGTTATCCCAAAAAACCGGTCAAGCTGTATATCAACTTCTCGGCGGGCGGCACCACCGACACCGCCGCCAGGCTTATGGTGAGCAAGGCCACCGAAGTCCTTAACCAAGCTCTGATATGTATGAACAAACCGGGGGCGGGAGGCACCCTGGGAGTAAGCCATGTGGCCAGGTCCAGGGCAGACGGCTATGTCATCGGCACCTGCAACATGCC
>JASFOZ010000475.1:0-3505 GCA_050116255.1 Desulfarculaceae bacterium | reverse complement strand
CCTATTTCCCTTACCTGTTTCCAGGTTTTGAGATAATCGGACATGGCTGTCTTATAAGTTCCGGCTGCTGCCTTTGTGTTTTCAATTCGCTTAATGTCCTCTGCCAGCTTGGTTATCTGGCGCAGTGCTTGAAATTTACCATCCATCTTGGAGAAATTATTTAATGAAGACTCGATCAGGGCAGGATTCCAGGCAGCCTGGGCCTTAAAATTCTTAACCCGGACATCATTTCCCAAGTTAATAATCTCATTGACAAGGGTTATCTTAGTCGATCTTTCATTAAGAACAGCAGGAGAAGCTCCACTTTTTATCTCCTCCTTCAGGCGTTGATTCTGGCCGGCCAAAAAATCATTGCAGTTTTGCATGTAAGCTGTTGCGGATTTATCCATGCGCGCACGTAACGTGGCCAGTTTATTAATTCCGGTTGCCGTCTGCTTGGTTAGGCTTTCATAGGAGGCCACTTTGTCCATGGCTTTGTCAACGTTGGCCTTTAATTTCTCCAACTCATTGAATTTGTCCGACAAGGCCTTGGCTTCTGCTAATGAATCCTTGACCTTTCTCAAATCCTGCTTACCCAAATCCAGGTACTTCTTATCCTCGCTCATGGCGTAACCGCGCATGTTATACATTGTCCGCTGGCTGCGGCGTTCGAGTTGACTGAGGATTCCAACCTCAGCCACATATTTTTCTTTCATTGCAATGTTGGCTGTCTCTACATGATTCATGTAATAAACTGCCATTCCGCCTAATGCCAAAGAGATAACAATTAGCAATCCGAACCCGAAACTGATCTTGCTGGCCAATTTCATTTTCTTCATCATTGTCACACCTCCTGATTTTCATGTTGCATTAAGTGGTGATCATTCTCCGCTTGCCAGAACCAGATCCATATCAAGCACAAAACGCCTTTTTCACCCTCGGTTGGCCATACCGAGGACGTATTGAATATCAAGGACAGTATTAAAAAATTTGCGTGGTTCCCCCCACTGTGAATTTGATGTGGTTCCCCCCCACTAGGTATATAGTGTGGTTCCCCCCCACTCTTTACTTGGTGTGATTTTTCCCCCCACTGTGTAGGCTGATCATACCACTGACCCCAGCCATCAACAAGCCTATGGCTCGACGCTGATGGAGATAGCGTTAAAGTCATGGGTGCCCCTGGGATGCACCTAGCCCGGGTTTTAAGCTTTAATAGCTACTTACCCTGTCTTTTAGGGCCGAGGCACCACTGCTTCATGTATTTTTATTCGTTGAGCGTGTTCGGCCTGTCTGACGGCGTCTTCATGTCCACATTTTTACGCCGGCAATCAAAGGCCGAATAGTTACAGAGCATACCGGGCATGTGTGACACCATAGTGGCGCCAATGTGAAGAAACACCAGCCTGAAATGAAACCCGAAGGAGGGCCCAGGAGCCGATTATCGATGATTGGGAGGCAGAGTCTTGGATTTGGCCCAGCAGGCTGTTGAAAAACAGCCTGCTGGGCGGGCCATGCACTTACCCCAAGCAAGCAGGAGCTTGCTCGGGGCCCCAATGACGGCCCGCCAAATTGCGCAGGCCCAAAAGGCCAAGCAATTTGAGCAATATGGCAAAACCGCGCTTTTGCCATATTGCGGTTGAAAAAGGCTAGGATGGCCTTTTTCAACAACCTGCTAGAAAACCCTGAAGCCCTGACGCCATACCGCATCGGTAAGAGCCAGCCCGTCGATGTTTTTGACCCTGACCAGGTCGGCGCGTTTGCCAGGGGCGATCTCGCCCCTATCCTCGAGCCCTAAGACGCGGGCCGGATTGAGACTGACCAGGTTGGTTGCCTGGGAAAGAGAATAATCCAGATGCTCGTGCAGGACGAAAACCGCCTGCAACATGCTGGAAGGGACGTAATCCGAAGACAGGATGTTCAACAACTCGCTGCGGGCCAGGCTGCGCACTGACACATTGCCGGAATGGGACACCCCCCTGACCAGATTGGGGGCGCCGCCCACAATGGCCATACCCCTTTGCCTGGCCGCCTGCGCAGCCGCCATGGTGGTGGGGAACTCGCATATGGCCACGCCCTCCTGCCGGGCCTGTTCCACCTGCTCGGCGGTGGTGTCGTCGTGGCTGGCCAGGGGCAGGTTCAGCCTTTGGCATTCACCTATAATCTCCCCCCGGTTTTTAGCGGCGTGGCGCAGGTGGTTTTCCTGGAGGCGGGCGCTCACTTCCTGGAACTCCTCCAGGGACCAACCCTGTTTTTTGTAGTACTGCCTGTATTTGGCCGGGTCAGCGAACTGGCGTTGACCTGGGGTGTGATCCATTAAGGAGACCAGCTTGACCCCGGGCCGCCTGCAATAGGGCTGAAACAACTCCATTACGCAAGGGTCTGATACCTCGCAACGCAGATGCAACAGATGCTCTGCGCGCAAGGCATTCATGCCCTGAGCCTCGCTCACCACTTGCACCGATAATTCCAGCATGGTCCGGCGCAGGCCGGCCTCATGCTCTTCCCCCACCCAGACCGAATCCAGGACAGTGGTGATGCCCGCACCGATAATCTGAGTGTCATGGGCATGAAGGGCTGCCTGGGGCTGGGACCAGATCACTCCGGGCCGGGGAGCCAGGTGCTTCTCCAGATTATCGGTATGCACCTCCACAAAGCCCGGCAGCAAAAAATCGCCTTCAAGATCCAAGGCCCCTGAGTTTGAGGTGTAACCCTGATCCAAGGCCTGGATCAGGCCGTTTTTGATCTTGAGGGAACCGGGAATAACCTCGCCGCTGCTTACGATGCGGGCGTTTTTGAGAACCTGCTCATCGTTCATGGGGAACCTTTTCCCCCTGCGGGCATCGGGAAAACGCGGTCCGCCGCCTGGCTGCGAAACTTCTCGTCATGAAAAATGCCCACCAGGGCGGCGCCCCGCTCCTTGGCTTCCTGGATGAGCTCAAGCACCACCGCCCGGTTGCTGGCATCCAGGGAGGCGGTGGGTTCGTCGAGAAGCATGATGGGGTAGCCGGCTATAAACCCCCGAGCCAGATTGACCCGCTGCTGCTCACCGCCGGAAAAGGTGGAGGGAGCCAGGGACCAGAGATTCTGGGGAATGCGCACACGGTCCAAGATGGCTCTTGCCGCATCTTCGGCTGCCTTGTCTTCCACGCCCCAGGCCTTTAAGGGTTCAGCCACCACCTCCGCAGCCGGCACCCGGGGGATAACCCGCAGGAACTGGCTGACATATCCCATGGTGCGGCGGCGCACCCTGAGGATTTGATTGGGCGGCGCTGAAACCATATCCACCCACCCCTCCCCGTGCCTGACCCGGATGGAGCCGGCCTGGGGCTTATAGTTGGCGTACAAGGCCCGCATGAGAGTGGATTTGCCTGAACCCGACTCCCCCACCAAGGCCAGGCATTCCCCGGGGAAAACCTTTAGCTCCAGGCCGGCAAAGACCGGAATCTTGGTCCCGTTTTGGGTGTGCAGGGTGAAGGTTTTTTTCAGGCCCTTGACTTCTATGACTGCTTTCATAAACCCGCCGCCA
>JASFOZ010000474.1:0-3509 GCA_050116255.1 Desulfarculaceae bacterium | reverse complement strand
GTCCCTGAAGCAGGACAGGCGGCATGTCCTTGATTGTGCAGAAATTCGGGGGCACCTCCGTGGGGGACCTGGAGCGCATCTCGGGTGTGGCCCAGAGGGTCAAGTCCTATACGGACCAGGGCCATCAGATGGTGGTGGTGCTCTCGGCCATGGCCGGGGTCACCGACCGGCTGATCAACCTGGCTCAGGAGATAAGCCTGGAACCCGACCTTAGGGAGCTGGACGTGCTCTTGGCCACCGGAGAACAACAATCCGTGGCCTTGTTTTGCATGGCCGCCCAGGATCTGGGTTTGAATGCGCACTCCCTACTTGGGTTTCAGGCCGCTATTTTGACCAACCAGGTGTATGGCCGGGCCCGCATTGAAGATGTGCAGTCCCTGCGCATCCAGGAGATGCTGGATCAGGGAGAGGTGGTGGTGGTGGCCGGTTTTCAGGGGCTGGATGCCGAGACCGGGGATGTCACAACCCTGGGGCGCGGCGGCAGCGATACCACCGCCGTGGCCCTGGCGGCGGCGCTCAAGGCTGACATGTGCGAGATATTTACGGACGTGGAAGGCGTCTTCACCACCGATCCCCGGATGGTGCCCCAGGCCCGCAAGCTGGAGCGGGTTTCATACGAGGAGATGCTGGAGATGGCCTCTTTGGGGGCCAAAGTCCTGGACATCAGGGCGGTGGAGTTTGCCGCCAAGTTCGGAGTCAAGATACACGTCCGATCCACCTTCAGCGACCAGGAGGGCACCATGGTGGTTCCCGAAGAGCACATTGACGAAAAGCTGATAATCAGCGGTGTGGCCTATAATAAAAATGAAGCCCGAATCAAGGTCAGGGGTGTGCCCGATCAACCCGGAGTGGCCAATAAGGTGTTCGGACCCATCTCCCGAGCGGGGATTGTGGTGGATGTCATCATCCAAAACACCAGCGAAGACGGTATAACCGACCTCACCTTCACCGTGCCCAAAACCGATTTTAAGCGGGCCATAACCATCCTGGCCCCGGCGGCGGCCGAGATAGGGGCCAAGGAGGTGTTGGGCGATCCTGATATCGCCAAGGTTTCGGTCATCGGCATTGGCATGCGCAATCATGCCGGGGTGGCGGCCAAGATGTTCGAGGCCCTGGCCCGGGAGAATATAAATATCCAGACGATCAATACCAGTGAGATCAAGATCTCTTGCGTTATTGAAGAGAAATACACCGAGCTGGCGGTTCGGGCCCTGCACGAGGCCTTTGGCTTGGGTGGAGAAACCCTCCCGGTGGCAGAGTCAAATTAAAGGCGCGGCCAAGCATGGAGGTGAGGCGGTTTTGGCTTGCATGAGAACCAGGCGTGTGAATAAAAAAGGGCTTGATCGGGCCTGGAGTGCGGTTATGCTTGGTAAATTGTGGACAAGGAGGGGGCAATGGCTGGTGAAATAGGAGTAACGGTTGTTCAGCACTTGTTGAGCCAACAGGCCAAACATGGCGAGGCCAGCGGCGCCTTCACGCGCCTTTTGAATGAGCTCATCCTCTCGGCCAAGATCATCAGCCGCGAGGTGACCAAGGCCGGTTTGGTGGAGATACTGGGCTTTACCGGCGAGCGCAATGTGCAAGGAGAGCAGGTGCGCAAACTGGACGAGTTCGCCCATGACATCATCTGCCGGCGCATGGCCCAAAGCCGCCATTTATGCGTAATGGGCTCAGAGGAAGACGCCGATCCCATCGAGCTGCCCGACAATGTGGAAAAGGGCGACTATGTGCTTCTCTTTGACCCCTTGGACGGGTCCTCCAATATTGACGCCAATGTGAGCATAGGCACCATCTTCAGCATACTGCGCAAGCAGACCAAGGGCGTGGACTACAAGATGAACGATCTGCTGCAGCCGGGGTACAAACAGGTGGCAGCGGGTTATTTTCTCTACGGCGCCTCCACCATGTTCGTCTACACCACTGGCAACGGCGTGAGCGGTTTCACCTTGGATCCTTCGGTGGGGGAGTTTCTGCTCAGCCATCCGGATATCAAGATTCCGCCCCGGGGGAAAATCTTCTCCGTGAACATGGGCTACTGGGACTACTGGGACGAGCCGATCAAGAACTACCTGAACTACCTGCGCAAACCCAATGAAAGCAAACCGGTGTATTCCTGCCGCTACATAGGCTCCATGGTGGCTGATTTCCACCGCACCCTGCTTTATGGCGGTGTTTTCATGTATCCGGCCGACAAAAAGGACCCCAAAAAGCCCCATGGCAAGCTGCGCCTGTTGTACGAGTGCTCGCCCTTGTCCTTTGTCTGCGAGCAGGCCGGCGGCGCCGCCAGCACCGGCACTCAGCGCATCTTGGATATAGTCCCTGAACACCTGCACCAGAGGGTGCCCATCTTCATCGGTTCCCAGGAGGAGGTGGCCGCGGCTGAGAAATTCTTCGATGGCCAACAAAAATGATGTTGACCCGGGCCGTATGGTCCTGGGTATAGAATCCTCCTGTGATGAGACCGCCGCCGCCGTAGTCCAACAAGGCAAACGCATCCTCTCCAGCCTGGTGGCCAGCCAAGTCAAGGACCATGCCCCCTTTGGGGGGGTGGTGCCGGAGTTGGCCAGCCGCCGCCATCTGGCCGCCATAATCCCGGTAATCAGGGAGGCCCTGGAACAGGCGGAGGTGACCTGGGAGGATATCAGCGGAATCGCCGTAACCCAGGGGCCGGGTTTGATCGGCTCTTTGCTGGTGGGGCTTTCCGCGGCCAAGGCCCTGGCCTGGAGCCTGGAGAAGCCCATCGTGGGGGTGAGCCATCTGGAGGGGCATCTGGCCGCCTTGGAGCTAAGCGGCAGCTCCCCTGAATATCCCCTGGTGGCGCTGGTGGTCAGCGGGGGCCACACCAGCCTCTACCTGGTTGAGTCGCCCGGCAAGCAAGTGGAGTTGGGACAGACCGTGGACGACGCCGCTGGTGAGGCCTTTGACAAGGTAGCCAAGCTCTATGGCCTGGGCTACCCCGGCGGCGTGGTTATAGACCGCCTGGCGGCTGAGGGCGACCCCGGCGTAATTGACCTGCCCCGGCCCCGTCTGCATGACGGCACTCTGGATTTTTCTTTTGCCGGCCTTAAGTCAGCGGTGGTCCGTTTCCGGGAGCAGCACCAAGGCCAGACCTACCGTATCGAGGACCTGTGCGCCGGGTTTCAAGAGGCGGTGGTGGAGGTGTTGGTCAAAAAGACGCTGCACGCCGCCCGGCAGCACCAGGCCGGGCGCCTGGCGCTTTCGGGCGGGGTGGCGGCCAACCGCCACCTGCGCCAGGTCATGTCCCGGGCTGCCGAAGATGCAAAAATGGCGCTGTATGTACCTCCGCCGCAGCTTTGTACTGACAACGCCGCCATGATCGCCGCCGCCGGCCGCCACCGCCTCAGGCAGGGGCACCGCCTTTCTTGGGAAGCCGACGCCTTGTCCCGCCTCCCCCGGGGGGGCGCCCTCCCTGCCGAGGCTTGATCCTATGGCCCATCCCGGCACCCTGCTCAAATCTCACGGGCTCAGGGCCAGCAAGAAAAGAGGAC
>JASFOZ010000473.1:0-3520 GCA_050116255.1 Desulfarculaceae bacterium | reverse complement strand
AGGAGGTCCCAGCCAGCTGGCGGTGGAGGTATGCGGCCTGGAGAGCCAAGCCGGCAAGGTGATGATTTCATTGTATGACTCCAAGCAGGGCTATGAAAAAAACCAAAACCCGGTTAAAAAAGCCGCATTAGCGATTAAGGGTGCCAAAAGCCTTTGGCTGGTTAAGGGTCTGCCCCCGGGAGAATACGCCATCAAGCTCTTCCACGACCAGAATGCCAACCAAAAGCTGGACCGCAACTTCCTGGGCATGCCCCAGGAGCCTTATGGATTTTCCAACAATGTCAGGGGTTTTATGGGCCCTCCCAGCTTTGAGAAGGCCAAATTCAACCTGGAGGGAAAAGCTTTGTCCATCAAGATTCAGGCCCAGTAATAATTGGAGCCAACTGATTAAAAAATAAAAATTTTTTCAAGTAAGCGGAACCTTAAATCACCGGCCCTTTATTGAGGTGACAGATGAAAAAAAAGCCTGGCCTCAGGATGAACGAACTAGTGGAAGCCACCGGCCTCCCCAAATCCACCCTGCTCTATTATGTGGACCAGGGCCTTTTGCCCCCACCGGTCAAGACCAGCCCCAACATGGCCTACTACGCCCCGGAATGCGTGGAAAGGGCCCAGCAGATCAAGGCCTTGCAGGGACGGCACCGTCTGCCTTTGGAAAAGATAAAAAATATCCTGGAGGCCAAGGACCAGGGGCAGGATGTCAATCACCTCTTGGAGTTGAACGCAGAGATCTTTGGTGAAGAAAAGGGGCCGCTGATGGACCTGGAGGCCTTTTGCCAGGCCAGCGGCCTAAGCCCGGAAACGGCCCAGGAACTAGAACAAGCCCAACTTTTGCTCCCCCTGCAACAAGGTATGTATGACCAGGAAGACCTGGCTATAGCCAGGATCTATGCCATGAACCAGGCCATGGGAAGGACGTTGGAGGAAATCGCCTTTTATCCCCGCCTGGGCAAACAGATCGTAGACCATGAGATGGCGCTGAGAAGGCGGGTCACCGGCCACCTCCCCGAGGACCAGGATGCCTTTCACACCATTGAGATGGTTAAGGCGGCCCGGGCCCTGCGGGCCTATATCATTGACCGCCTTTTTCAACACCGGGTGATGTCGGCAAAAGACCTCAAAGACGAGGGCATGTTGTCATAATCCAGAAGCAAGGCTTACAAGGAGATGCCAGTCATGACGCGGTTAATGAAAATTCTTCCCACCCTGGTTATTTCTTTTTATTTCACCATGGGGAATATCAACCGTTTCGCCCCGGAGCAGATGCAATGGGTCACGGCCGTATGTTCTGCGATTTTGGTACTGGTGCTGATTTACCTCGGACGCCGGGGAGAGGCCTCGCCCATTGATGTTTCCATGTCCGGCTACATCTTTTTAGGGGCCATAGGCTTTTGGTTGTGGCCGGAAGGCCTGACTAAACTGATGGCGGCCTATGCGGCGGCGCTTTTGTACCTGATCCTCTTTTTGGTGGCCATAGTACCCCTGCTCACCTCTCTGCCCACCTTCACCGAGTATTTCGCGCGCAAAAGGACCCCAAAGGCGGTCTGGGAGACCGACATCTACAAGCGCATCAACCGTAATATGACCTGGGTCTGGGCGGGAATCTTCACCGCCTGTGGGCTCTCGGCCCTGATTCCGGCCCTTTACCCGGGATTGGCAGGGGGCTTTGAGGGGGCTGTATTCGAGTTTGTGTTGCCCCTGGCCTTCCTCCTGGGCATAGGCCTGCCCTTTACCAAAAAGTACCCTGACTTTTACCAGCGTAAACAAGGCATAGAACCGGTCACAGCCGGCGCCATGTCAGAAACCCCAAAGGAGGAGATCATGTCCACCTCAGACTCCCAAACCCCCACCGGGCCCCAGTCAGCCTCCAACTGCAAGGAGCTCTTGCAGATGATGCCCCTGGGTTTTAATCCTCAAGCTGATCCAGATCTAAAGGCAATCATTCAGTTTAAGATCATCGAAGATGAAGACTTCAGCGCCTATCTGCAGATCTCAGGCGGTGCCTGCACTTTTCACGAAGGCGTGGCCGGGGACGCTGACCTCACCATAACCACACCCGGCTCAGTATGGCTGGCCATCGCCAAGGGCGAACTGGACGGCCAAGCAGCCTTTATGAGCGGCAAGTACCAGGTGAACGGAGACTTGTCCCTGCTCATGCGCATGAACCTATTATTCAGCCGGAAATAGCCAAAGGAGGCCTCTCATGAAAGTTTTGGCCCTCAATTCCAGCGCCCGCGCCGGAGTAAACAGCAAAACCGGGCTGCTGCTCGAACACCTCACCCAGGGCATGGCCCAGGCGGGGGCGGAGGTGGAGACCGTGGACCTGCGTCATAAAAAGATCAGCCACTGCCTGGGCTGCTTTTCCTGCATGACCAAGACCCCGGGAAAATGCGTCATCAAAGACGACATGACCACCGAGTTGTTCGCCCGCTGGCGGGAAGCGGACCTGGTGGTCTACGCCACTCCCTTGTTTCACCGGGGCATGAACGCCACCATGAAGGCCTTTGTGGAACGCACCTTTCCCATCTGCGAACCCTACCTGGTCTTCAGCGAAGAGCGCGGCCGCTGGACCCATCCTTTGCGCTTCGACATGCCGGCGGCGGTCATACTCAGCGTCTGCGGCTTTCCGGACCCCAATGAATTCGACGCCCTATCCGCCCATGTCCATAGGCTCTTTGGCGAGGGGGAGTTGGTCTGGGCGGAGATTTACCGGGACGGGATCGAGTTCCTGGGCAACTCCGCCTGCCCAAAAGCGGTTCGTGATGATATCTTTTCAGCCTATACCCAGGCCGGCCGGGAGTTGATCGAGCAAAAGACGGTTAGCAGCCCCACCATGGAGCGCATCACTCAGCCCCTGGTGGAGGATCTGGACGCATTCGCCCGTATCGCCAACACCTTCTGGCGCACCTGCATCAACCAAGGCATCACCCCCCTGAAGTTTGCTGAAAAAAACCTGATCCCCCGGCCCGACTCTATACAAACTTTTATAGATGTACTTTGCGCAGGCTTTGATTCCCAGGCCCTGGGCGACCTCAAGGCGGTGATCCAATTCGACCTCTCCGGCGAGATTCAAGGCTCCTGCCATTTTAATATCTCCGGCGGCAGAGTCACCGGCGCGGCCAAGGCCGCCAAAGAGCCTGACCTCACCATAGCAGTGCCCTTTGAGACCTGGTTCGAGGTGATGAGCGGTAACCTGGACGGGCAGAAGGTGTTCATGGAACAACAGGCCAAGGCCAGCGGCGATTTGGGGCTGTTGATGCGGCTGTCCAGCCTCTTAGGCTAAGGTTAAGATCAAGCGGCGGCAGGGGTTGGCGCTCCTGCTGCCTTTTTTTGGTGATACTCAGCTGTAGGGTGGTTTATGGCGGAACCGGCCCCGGAAGGGGACGCGGACCGGCAACTCTGTCACCTGCCTGGCCTCCTCCCATTCCTTGGCTTCCATTCCCTCCATGCTGCGGGCATACCACTCCGCCGCCGGATGGGCGCTGAGTCCGTGGGCCCAAACGCTGGCAAAGACCGTCAC
>JASFOZ010000472.1:0-3531 GCA_050116255.1 Desulfarculaceae bacterium | reverse complement strand
GGTAAGGGGAAACCGGGCGTAGGTCTGCATTACATATTGATCTATAGTCTCTTTGACGCTCTGGCTCATTAGTCTCTTCCTTTGTTTGTGCCTCAGGCCTTGAAGATGGTGCCCACTCCCTGGTCTGTGAATATCTCCAGGAGAATGGAGTTGGGGACGCGGCCGTCTATGATATGGGCCCGCTCCACCCCGGCCTCGAGGGCGCTTATGCAGCAGTTGACTTTAGGTATCATACCCCCTTGAATTACGCCCTCTTTCTGGCATCGTCGCGCCTGTTCCAGGGTCATTTCGCTTATCAGTTCCCCCTCTCCGTCCAGCACCCCGGGGGTGTCGGTCAATAAAATGAGCTTGGCCGCGCGCAGGCCCTCAGCCAGGGCCCCGGCCACCAGGTCGGCATTTATGTTCAAGGAGCGGCCCTCCGGCCCCACTCCCACCGGCGCTATCACCGGAATAAAGGCCCCGTGCTCCAGAGTCTGAAGGACAAGGGGGTTGACCTCTTCTACTTCGCCCACCAGGCCGATGTCTATTATCTCCGGGGGCTGGTTCTCCTGGGCCTGGCGTGTGAGCTGCAAGCGCCGGGCCTGAATCAGGCCGCCGTCATGGCCGCAGAGCCCCACCGCCTTGCCGCCGTGACGGTTTATCATGGCTACGATGGCGGTGTTCACCGTGCCCACCAACACCATCTCCACCACGTCCATCACCTCGGGACTGGTGACCCGCATGCCCTCCACGAACTCGCAGGAGATGTTCAGTCGCTCCAGAAGCTTGCCGATCTGGGGACCGCCGCCGTGCACCACCACCGGATACACGCCCACGGTTCGCAGCAGAACCAGGTTCTTGGCGAAGTTCTCCTGCAATTCCCGGTCGACCATGGCGTGGCCGCCGTACTTGACCACCACCGTCTGTCCGGCAAAGCGTTGGATGTAGGGCAAGGCCTCGATCAGGGTCTTGCCCACCAAGGCGGCTTTGTTGTTCATGTTGCTTCCCTGCTGAATTCAGTTAGTACAATCAATCAACCACTACAGGATATAACGGCTCAGGTCATGGTCGCGGCTGATCTCAGCCAGTTTATCCTGCACATAGGCAGCGTCAATGGTAAGCTCGCGGTCCTTTACCTCAGGGGCGTCAAAAGATACATCCTCTAAAAGTCGCTCCATCACTGTGTGCAGCCGCCTGGCCCCTATGTTCTCAGTGCCCTCGTTCACCTGGCTGGCGATCTCGGCAATGGCGGAGATGGAATCAGGCTGGAACTCCAGTTTCACGCCCTCAGTGGCCATCATGGCGGTGTACTGGGTGATAAGGGCGTTCTCCGGCTCAGTGAGTATGCGCTCAAAGTCCGCCGCGGTAAGGGCGGTAAGCTCCACCCGTATGGGGAAGCGCCCCTGGAGCTCAGGCACCAGGTCCGCGGGCTTGGAGGTGTGAAAGGCCCCGGCGGCGATGAACAAAATATGATCGGTCTTGATCATGCCGTACTTGGTGGTCACGGTGGACCCCTCCACCAGAGGCAGCAGGTCGCGCTGCACCCCCTCCCGGCTCACGTCCGGGCCCCGGCCCTGCTCGCGGCCGGCGATCTTGTCTATCTCGTCCAAGAAGATGATGCCTTCCTGCTCCACCTTTTTCAGCGCCAGTTGCACCACCTGGTCCATGTCAATAAGCCTGCCCGCCTCCTCGTTGGTCATTATCTCCAGGGCCTCGGGCACCTTGACCTTGCGGCGCTTGGTCTGCTTGGGCAACATCCCGCCCAGCATCTCCTTTATGTTGATGTCCAGCTCCTCCACGCCGCCGGCGCTGAAGATCTCCACCATGGGCAGGCTGGGGTTGGCGCTTAGCTCTATATCCACATAGCGCTCGTCCAGCTTGCCCTCGCGCAGAAGCCTCCTGAGCTTGCTGCGGGTGGGGTTCACCTCCTCGCCCCGCTGCACCACCTCCAGGTGCTTTTCATGCTCAGGGTCTTTTTCATCGGGCTGGCGCGGGGGCAGCAGTATATCCAGCAGCTTTTCCTCGGCCACTTCCTGGGCCTTTTTGCGCACGCTCTCCCGCTCCTGCTCCTTGACCATGCTCACGGCCAGCTCGGTGAGGTCGCGCACCATGGACTCCACGTCCCGGCCCACATAGCCCACCTCAGTGAACTTGCTGGCCTCCACCTTGATAAAGGGGGCCTCGGCCAGGCGGGCCAAGCGGCGGGCGATCTCGGTCTTGCCCACACCGGTGGGGCCGATCATGATGATGTTCTTGGGCGCTATCTCGTCGCGCAGGGGCTCAGGCACCTGCTGCCGCCGCCAGCGGTTGCGCAGGGCAATGGCCACGCAGCGCTTGGCGTCATGCTGGCCGATGATGTACTTGTCCAGCTCGGATACTATCTGTCTGGGGGTCAGGGTTGGCATCAGTTATTGACCTTATCTATATATCATTAAGCAATTACAGCTATGTCTATTTCAGATCCTTGCCGTTGATCTTAAGCGTCGCCTTGCCCTCTCCGATCAAGACCCGCCAACGAGTCAGAAAGGAAACTATTATATCTATGGCCTTGTTGGTCCGCTCCTCAATTCGGTCCACACGGCCGCTAAGCTGTTTGATTAGCTCTTGAGCTATGTTCTTCTGTTCCTGGCTTAGATCATCCACCACCGATGAGGAAATTTCCTTGACCACATCTCCTTGGCCGCTGGCCGGAACCAGGGGTAAGTTGCCGAATTCATCCAACACTCTGTTTTTAACAGCATAGTCCTGATCCAGCGCCTTGTTTTTTACTTTGTAATTCAGCCAGGCCTTCCAAGCCCCCAGTGCCAATGCTCCCGCTCCTAGAATAAAAGTTCCTAAACCCTCAATGATCCCGATGTCGAAGGCTACTGGAGATGCCATGGATATAGAGGTCAGCCGGGCTGCATACTTCTCATCCGCCTTTGTCCAATCTGTCGGATTGTTGACCTTAAAGGAAAGTTGTTCGTCTGTTTCGTAATCTGCAGACAGGGCCAACCTGACCCCTTCCACCAACAGGCTGATCAAGCCCAATGCCTGTGCCACCTGGATGGGCGAGAACTTCGCAGGTAATGTGCATGATATATCGCCTTTTTTGTTTATATCAAATAGCACCTCTGTTCTTTGTTCGCGTGCTGTTCTTTCTTCTTCAATTTCGTCGTGCTCAAAAATAAACCCATCGTAGCTCTCAATATTTTTCGCACCAACTAAGTCTTCGCGTTTTAATACTTTAGTCGCTGATATAATAGCGTCCTTAAAATTGGCTCCCTTAAGCTTGGTTCCACGTAGATCGGTTCCTGCAAGATTAGCTCCGGTCAGATCAGCCCCTCGTAGGTCAGCATCCCGCAAGTCGGCCGACATCAGGTTGGCATTTCTCAGGCTGGTTCCTTTTCCTTTTCTGCCTTCTGAAAGCGGCCGTTCCTCATTTTCCTGAAAGATCTTTCTCAGTTCTTCACGGCTTATTTCCTTAAATTTTTTCATTCACCCCCCAATACCTACAAAACCTCCACCACAATCTGGTGGTTGGTATATATGCAGATGTCAGCGGCTATGGCC
>JASFOZ010000471.1:0-3533 GCA_050116255.1 Desulfarculaceae bacterium | reverse complement strand
GGGTATGAAGAGGCCTTTCTGCGTAAAAGCGCCTGCCACCCCATCTCCCGGGCCAATACCGGCGACAACACACCCTGTATACTCCACACCCGCATAATACCCGGGGACAAGGTACATCTCTATGTCATGCCCAAGGGCGGTGGCAGCGAGAACATGTCCAGGGTCTTTCTATTGACCCCGGCCCAGGGCCTGCAAGGGATCAAGGATACAGTGGTGGAGACGGTGGAAAACGCCGGCCCCAATCCCTGCCCTCCCATTCTGGTGAGCGTGGCCGTGGGCGGGACCTTTGATGAGGCAGCGGTCAGGGCCAAACGCGCCTTTTTGCGCCAGGTGGGCTCAGCAAACCCCGACTCCGAGGCGGCGGCCCTGGAGCAGGAGCTGTTGACCCTCATCAACAACACCGGCATCGGCCCGGCCGGCCTGGGGGGGCGCAACACCTGCCTGGGGGTGTTCGTGGACCTGAAACCCTGCCACATAGCCAGCCTGCCCCTGGCGGTGAACATCCAGTGCCACGCCGCCCGCCACAAGGAGGCGGTGATATGAGCGAGGCCATTATCCTGCAGCCGCCGCTCACCAGCCAGGATGTGAGCCAGCTCAAGGCCGGCGACCGGGTGCTGGTATCGGGAACCATCTTCACCGGCCGCGATGCCGCCCACAAACGCATGGTGGAGGCGATCCAGAAGGGCGAAAAGCCGCCCTTTGACCCTGAGGGAGCGGTGATCTTCTACGTGGGGCCCTCGCCGCCGCCTCCGGGGCGGGTCATCGGCGCCGCCGGGCCCACCACCAGCTACCGTATGGACGCCTATGCCCCATTCTTGATCCAAAAGGGGCTCAAGGCCATGATCGGCAAGGGCAAGCGCAACCAGGAAGTCAAAGAGGCCATGCAAAAGCACAAAGCCGTGTACCTGGCCGCCATCGGCGGGGCCGGCGCCCTGATGGCCGGCTGTATAAAGGAGGCCGAAGTGATCGCCTACCCTGAACTTGGGCCTGAGGCGGTCCGGCGGCTGGTCGTGGAAAATATGCCGGTCATTTGCGTCAACGACGTAAATGGCGGAGATCTGTATCAGGAAGGCCGTCTGGCCTATAAGCGTTAATTATGAGACCCCGCTCAGGAGCGGGCGACAGGGAATGTAAAAATGAAAGCATATCCTCCCAAAGTGCATTACCGGTTGCATGCGGGGTATGTGGCCTGGATCCTTCACCGGCTCACCGGTTTGGGTCTGGCCTTGTACATATTCATGCACATCTGGGTGATACACCACATATCCAAGGGAAGAGAATCCTTTAACGAGGTTATGGCGGTGGTGCAGTCGCCGCTGTTCCATCTTCTGGAGATCGGCCTTCTGGGTTGTGTGGTCTTCCATGCCCTCAACGGCGTCCGCGTCATCCTTTTGGACTACGGCAACGCCGCTGATAAAGGACCCCACAAAGTTTGGGTATGGGCCACCTTGGCGGTGGCGGCGGCCCTGACCGTGGCGGGCGGCATCCCTATGCTTCGCCTGGCCCTGCACTAGGCGGGTTTTTCATACAAGGAGAAAAACGGTGAGATTTACAGGTTCCGGAAACAGCGGCACCTTTGACTGGCTCTTCCAGCGCGTCAGCGGGGCGGTGCTGGTGATCCTGCTGGGAATCCATTTTATTGTCCTGCACTACACCGGCAGCGGCGTGGTCACCTATGATGCCGTGGCCCCCCGCCTGGCCGACCCCTATTACAAGGCCTTGCAGTTGTTGTTTTTGACGCTGGGGCTTTATCACGCCATGAACGGCATCAAAATGGTGGCCGACGATTACGTACACAGCCAGGGCTGGCGCACTCTCATTATCAGCGCCCTTTGGGTGGTAACCCTGGCCTTTGGCATCTTCGGCGCACTGACGGTGCTGACCTTTGCGTATCAGCCAAGCTAGCGAGAATAAGCATGTCTATATCAGAAAAAATAACCGTGCATAACGTGGGAGCCCTGGTGGTGGGGGCGGGAGGAGCCGGTCTGCGGGCGGCCCTGGAGGCCGGCCGTCAGGTGGACACCGCCGTGATCAGCGAGGTCTTTCCCACCAGGAGTCATACCGTAAGCGCCCAGGGCGGCATCGGCGCCTCCTTGGGCAATGTGGAAAACGATGATTGGCATTTCCACATGTGGGATACGGTCAAGGGCTCGGATTGGCTGGGGGACCAGGACGCCATCGAGTTCATGTGCCGGGAGGCGGCCAGTGTGGTCATAGAGCTGGAGCACCTGGGCCTGCCTTTTTCCCGCCTGGAAGACGGGCGTATATACCAACGTGCCTTTGGCGGACACACCTCCAACTTCGGTAAGTCAGAGGTGCACCGCTCCTGCGCCGCCGCCGACCGCACCGGGCATGCCATGCTGCATACCCTGTTTGAGGAATGCTTAAGGCAAGGAGTCCGTTTTTTCAACGAATTCTATGTGCTGGAGTTGATCATGAACCAGGGGGCGGCCTGCGGGGTGCTGGCCTGGGACATGGTAAAGGGCGGATTCCACCTCTTCCACGCCAAGGCCACTCTTTTTGCCAGCGGCGGCTACGCCCGGGTCTACAAGACCACCAGCAACGCCCAGATCTGTTCCGGCGACGGGGCCGCCCTGGTGATGCGGGCGGGTCTGCCCGCCCAGGACCTGGAGTTCTTGCAGTTTCATCCCACCGGCATTTTGGGTGCGGGCAACCTGATCACCGAAGGGGTGCGCGGCGAGGGCGGCTATCTGGTCAATTGCCATGAAGACCGGTTTATGACCGTCTGCGCCCCCACCGAAAAAGACCTGGCCTGCCGGGACGTGGTCTCCCGGGGAATGGCCGAGGAACTGCGCGGCGGCCGGGGCTGCGGCCCGGAAAAAGACCACCTGCTCTTAAAGATAGATCATATAGGTGCGGATAAGATCATGGAGCGCCTGCCCGGCATATGGGAATTGGCCATGGTCTTTGCCAATGTGGACTGCACCAAGGAGCCCATTCCGGTGGTGCCCACCGCCCACTACTCCATGGGCGGCATCCCCACCAATTACCGGGCCGAGGTGGTGGCCCCCGGATCCCAGGGCCCGGAGACGGTGGTGCCCGGCCTGTACGCCGCCGGCGAGGCGGCCTGCGCCAGCGTCCACGGCGCCAATCGATTGGGCACCAACTCCTTGCTGGATCTGATGGTCTTTGGCCGGGAAGGCGGCAAGCGCATGGCCCAGTTCGTCCAGGCCAGCGACTCTTGGCCCGATCTGCCCGGCGATGCCGGCCAAAAGGGCGTGGCCGAGGTCAAAAGGCTGGTCGAGGGAGGCGGCGGCGAGAGGTTGGGGCCGATTATGGAAGAGCTGCGCGCTGACATGGAAAGACACTGCGGCGTGTTCCGCACTGAAGAGGATTTGAAGACCCTGGCCGGAAAGCTGGCTGAGTATCGCGGGCGCTTTGCCCGGGTGGGGGTGGCGGACCAGGGCTCGGCCTATAATCTGGACCTGATCGAAGCTATGGAGCTGAGGCATATGCTGGACGTATGCCAGGGAATCTGTCAGGGGGCCCTGGCCCGTCAGGAGAGCCGGGGC